>JAODNG010000066.1 GCA_025465385.1 Pseudonocardiales bacterium | reverse complement strand
GCGTTGGAGATCCGGACCGGCCGCGAACCGGCGTATCCCGGCAAGGTATCGATCACCGCCTCCGGTCCGAGCGTGGTGCCCCGGACGGTGTAGAGCGGGTGCATCCGTTCCGGGCCGGACACCGTCTTCAGGACCCGGTGTAACCAGCACAGGAACGCCTCCGCCTCGCCTGCGGATCCCAGCGCCACCAGCGTCCGCGCGGTCATCGCCGCGTCGCGCAACCAGCAGAAGCGGTAGTCCCAGTTCCGTACGCCGCCGATCTCCTCGGGTAGCGACGTGGTGGCCGCAGCCAGGATCGCCCCGGTCTCGCTGTGGCACAGGGCCCGCAGGGTCAATGCGGAGCGGGCGACCAGCTCGCGCTGGACGCCGGGCAGGCGCAACGTCGCCAGCCATGCCGACCACCACACCGACGCCCGCCGGCGTCGCTCGGATTCCTCGATTTGCGACGGCCCGAGGTCGTCGGTGCCGCAGCGCAGTTCGAGCAGGACCTCCCCACCGTCCGGATCGAGTACCGCGCGCGCGGTGGGCAGCGTTCCGTCAGTGGCGATCTCCCAGTCGACGCCGGGCGCACGCAGAACCCACGGGTCCGAGGTGCCCAGCACGCGCAACCCGTCCGGCACCCGCTCTAGGCGGACCGTGACCTGGCCGAACTCCGGTCGAGGCGCGAACTCGACGACGGCACGGGAGCGACCGGACACCGCGCGAATCAGGTCGGTCCGGTTGACCTCGTCGAGGTGGACGAGGTAGTCGGTGACCAGCAGCTGCGGCCAGCGAGTCTCTACCGTCATCGTTCCGGGCAGGTAACGCTGGCCCAGCGGCAGCCCGTTTCGCTCCGGCCGGATGGAGAAGTAGCCCGCGGGGGGGCCGCCCAGCAGATCGGCGAAAACCGCCGCCGAGTCGGGCTCCGGGTGGCACATCCAGGTCACCCGAGCATCCGGGGTGAGCAGTGCGACGGACTGGCCGTTGGACAGCATCGACAGCCGTTCGATCGGGACGGCGTCCTCACCGAACAGCCAGAGCCTGCGCTGCTCGACCAGGAAGGCCAGCGCCATGGCCACAACGGAGGTATCAAGGATCCGGTGAGCCGCTGCGGAGTACCCGTCGCCCACTTTGATACCGACATCCGGACCGGTCAGCCGAGCGAAGGCGCGCTCGTCGGTGACGTCGTCGCCAAAGAACACCGCCGCGGTAGCCCCGACCTGGTGGCGCAGTGCGTCGAGCGCGGCACCCTTGTCGCTGCCCACCGTGGAGAGCTCGACCGCCCGCTTGCCCTCGGTGGTCGTCACTCCCGGCCAGCGCCGCGGTCCGTCGAGCACTGCAGTCCGGATCTCCCGCGCCACCTCAGCGTCGGCCTGCCGGAGGTGCACCGCGATGCTCGCCGGCTTGACCTCGAGGTACACCCCGGGCCTCCCGTCGACAAGCGCCCCCAGCTCGATCAACAGCTTCTCGTGCAGTTCCTTTTGGGCTGGCGTGATCTCGTGCACAAAGCCGACGTCGAACTCCGAGCCGTGGCTACCGACCAGGTGGACCTCGGCCGGAAGCCGGGACAGCACCGCCAGGTCACGTAGCGCGCGCCCGGAGATCACCGCGGTAGTGGTCGCTGGCATGGCGGCGAGCGAACGCAGCGCAGTCACCGACTCCGGTATCGGCGCGGCCCGCCGTGGATCCGCGACGATCGGGGCGAGAGTGCCGTCGTAGTCACAGGCCACGAGTACCCGCGGCGTTCTGGCCAGCTGGGCCAGCGCGCGGCGCAGGCCGATCGTCAGCGCATCTACAGTCACTCAGGGACGATAGGAGGCGAGGGTAACGCCGGTGTATCCCCGACGTTTCCGCGAGTCACCGGGTGAACTGGCTGCCCGAAAACCGGCGCTAGTCAGTCTGTGCACCTCAGTCTGTGCGCCTTAATCTGGGCGCCGTGGCTGACACCGTGCGTTACGAGCTCGACGGGCACGTCGCGACGATCACCTATCACCGACCGGACAAGCTCAACGTCATCGACCAGCAGATGCGCACGGAGCTCAACGCCGCGTTCGCCGCGTTCCGGGACGACGAGGACGCCTGGGTGGGGATCGTCACCGGCTCAGGTCGGGCGTTCTGCGCCGGAGCAGACATCCGGTCCCCGGGCAATCCCGCCGGCGAGTTCCCTGGCACGTTCTGGGAGAAGCCCACCGTCAACTCTTTCGAGAGCGGCTGGGAGATCTACAAACCGATGATCGCCGCGGTGAACGGGTACTGCCTGGGCTACGGGCTGACCCTGGTCACCTGGTGTGACTTCGTCATCGCCAGCGAACAGGCGATCTTCGGCTATCCGGAGGTGCGCATCGGCACCCCGACGATCGTCGGCGCCATCCGGTTGCCGCAGCGGATCGGCTGGCAATACGCCATGGAGCTGCTCCTCACCGGCGAGCAGATCACCGCTGCGCGGGCCAAGGAGATCGGTCTCGCCGGCTGGGTGGTGCCGCACTCATCACTGCTGTCCGCCGCTCGGGAGTTCGCCGATCGGCTGCTCGCCGCCGCCCCGCTGGCCGCCCGGGCCACCAAGGAGGTAGCTCGTCGCGCGCCGGACATGTCCGGTGTGGACGCGATCCGCTTCGGTGAGACCATGCGGTTGGTGGCCAACGCCACCCAGGACGCCGCGGAAGGCCGGGCCGCCGCCCTGGAGGGCCGGCCACCGGT
>JAODNG010000053.1 GCA_025465385.1 Pseudonocardiales bacterium | reverse complement strand
GGTACCGACCATGGTTTTCGACGAGGTCGACGCTGGGGTGGGCGGGCGGGCTGCGGTAGAGATCGGGCGGCGGCTGGCCCGGCTCGCGCGCAGCCACCAGGTTGTGGTGGTAACTCATCTGGCTCAGGTGGCCGCCTATGCCGATCGACACCTCATGGTGGACAAGGCAACCTACGCCACCGGGTTGACCCGCAGCGGGGTCCGAGAGCTCGACGAGGTGGCCAGGGTCGAAGAGCTGGCCCGGATGCTCGCCGGACTGGACGATACCGACACCGGCCGGGCACACGCCGAGGAGCTGCTTTTGTCCGCTACGGCGGATAAAGCTCGTGAGTGCCAAACAGTGTTATAGCACTGGTTACCACTCACATGCGCTAACACCGGCGCGCCTCCCCGACGTCGGACGCGGTTTTTGCCACCATCACCAGCATGAAAATCGCCGGTCTGCTCAGCCGATCCGGCCGTGAGCTGCCCGGGGTCACCGGGCAGGCGCGAGTGGATCGCCGCGCCGACGTGCTGGCGCGGCGGGTCGGTCCCGGCGACATTGCCGTGTTCGACCAGGTCGATCTCGATCGAAGAACCGCCGACGCGCTGGTGGCTGCGGGCATCACCGCGGTGATCAATGCCGCACCGTCGATTTCCGGTCGGTTTCCGAATCTGGGACCCGAGATCCTCATCTCCGCTGGCATCGTGCTGATCGACGGCGTCGGATCAGATGTGTTGCGGATCAAAGAGGGCAGCCGGTTGCGCCTGCATGACGGCCGGGTATACGTCGGCGACACCGAGGTAGCCCGCGGAATCGAGCAGACCGCCAACTCGATCGCCGATCTGATGATCGAGGCTAAATCCGGGCTGTCCGCTCAGCTTGAAGCGTTTTCGGCGAACACCATCGAGTTTCTTCGCCACGAGCGCGCCCTGATCATCGACCGGGTCGGTGTGCCGGATATCGAGGTCCCGATCCGCGGCCGGCAGGTGCTGGTAGTGGCAGCCGGCTACAACCACATCGCCGACCTGGCCGCGTTGAAGCACTTCATCCGGGAGTACCACCCCGTCCTGATCGGCGTCGAGGCGGGTGCCGACGCGCTACGCGCGGCTGGGCATAAACCGCACCTCATCGTCGGTGACCCGTACCAAGTACAGACCGAGACGCTCAAATCAGCCCAAGAGGTCGTGGTTCCCGCCCAACCCGACGGTTACGCCCCGGGCCTTGAACGGATCCAGGATCTGGGGATTGGCGCGGTGACCTTCCCCGCGGTGAGCAATCCGGAGGATCTCGCCCTGTTGCTGGCGGAGGCGCACGGCGCCGAGCTCGTCATCGCGGTCGGGTTCCAGGCCACCCTGCACGAGTTTCTCGACCGGGGTCGCTCAGGATCCAACCCGTCGACGTTCCTCACCCGCCTGCGGCTGGGGAGCAAACTTATCGACGGCCAGGCTGCCGCCGCCCTGTACCGCAGCCGGGTGTCGTCCGGCGCCGTGCTGTTCATGGTCCTTGCGGCGCTGACCGCGGTGATCGCGGCGTTGTTGGTTTCCAACATCGGTGGCGCCTACGGCGTCCTCGTCAGCGGTACATGGCACGACGCCGTCTCCTGGGTCAAGGGATTGGGATAGATTGTGATCTCACTGCGGTACCACGTGATCTCCATCGCCGCCGTCTTCCTGGCGCTTGCACTCGGGGTGGTGCTCGGGTCCACCGCTATCAGCGATCGACTGCTGTCCGGCCTCAGCTCCAACCGGGATGACCTGGGTCGCCAGGTGAGCGATCTTCAAGCTGAGCGCAACGCATTGAATGCCCAATTGGCTAACGCGGACGTCTTCGGCGCGGCGGTTGGCCCACGCATCGTGAGCGGCGCGCTGCGTGGCCGATCCGTGGTATTTGTGACCACAGCGGACGCCGCTCCGGCCGACCGCGACGCGCTGACCGGCCTATTGAGTAGCGCGGGCGCCACCGTCACTGGTGAGCTCCAGCTCACCGATGCTTTCACCGATCCTGCCCGGTCCGACCAACTCAGTGAACTGTCCACCCGGTTGCTGCCGGCCGGGCTGCGGCTGCCGACCGCATCGGACGCCGGAACGCTGGCCGGCGGGCTGCTCGGCTCGCTACTACTGATCAACCCGAACAACGGTAAGGCGCAGGCCACCCCGGCTGAGACAACCGCGGTGCTCGCGGGGCTGGGTGATGGTGGTTTCGTCCGCTCCGGTCCACGGGTGCTGCCGGCTCAGCTTGTTGTTGTACTCACCGGTGGCGCGAGTCGTGGCAACGGCAGCGGAGACCGAGCTGGGATCCTGGCCCGGTTCGCCACCCAGCTGGATCACGCCGGCGGCGGCGCGGTGCTCGCCGGCAGGTCGGGATCCGCCGACGGCAACGGCGCGATCGGCGTGGTGCGGGCCGACACCGCGGCAGCTTCGGTGCTATCCACCGTCGACGATGTGAACACGGCAGCCGGCCGGGTGGTGAGCGTCTTGGCACTGGCCGAGCAGGCCCAAGGACGGGCCGGGCGGTACGGTACCGGCGGCAACGCACAGGCGATGGTTCCTGCGATTCAGGGCTGACCGGCGAGGCGGTGCTTCGAGGCCACCGCCGGTAGTGTTACCGTGAGATTCCGTGGTCGGCGGCGTGCCGCCAGCTGCATCGCAACCGGTCGAATGGAAGGGCCGGTCCGGACCACGGGAGAAGGTCTTGGTCAAGCCCGCCAGCCCAACCAGGTACCTGTTCGTCACCGGGGGCGTCGCCTCCTCACTGGGTAAGGGACTCACAGCGTCGAGCCTGGGCCAGCTGTTGACCGCCCGGCGGCTGCGAGTGACGATGCAAAAGCTGGACCCTTACCTCAACGTCGATCCAGGGACGATGAATCCGTTCCAGCATGGTGAGGTGTTCGTCACCGATGACGGCGCGGAGACCGATCTGGACATCGGCCACTACGAGCGGTTCCTGGACCGCAACCTCGGGCGTAAGGCGAATGTCACCACAGGACAGGTTTACTCGGCGGTGATCGCGAAGGAGCGGCGGGGGGAGTACCTCGGTGACACCGTGCAGGTGATCCCGCACATCACCGACGAGATCAAGTCCCGGATCATCGCCATGTCCGAGCCAGGCGACGATGATCGCGCACCGGACGTGGTGATCACCGAGATCGGTGGCACCGTCGGGGACATCGAGTCGCTGCCGTTTCTGGAGGCGGCCCGCCAGGTACGCCACGACGTCGGCCGGGACAACTGCTTTTTCCTGCACGTCTCCCTGGTGCCCTACCTAGCCCCGTCCGGTGAGCTGAAGACCAAACCGACACAGCACTCCGTGGCCACCTTGCGCAATATCGGTATCCAGCCCGACGCCCTGGTCTGCCGTGCTGACCGTGAGATCCCGGACGGGCTCAAGCGCAAGATCGCCCTGATGTCCGACGTGGATATCGACGGGGTCGTCGCGGCGCCCGACGCGCTGTCCATCTACGACATTCCCAAGGTGCTGCACTCCGAGGGCTTGGATGCTTACGTGGTTCGCCGGCTCGGGTTGCCCTTTCGCGACGTGGACTGGACGGAGTGGGGGGATCTGCTGGACCGGGTGCACGCGCCGACGGAGGTGGTGCGAATCGCCCTGGTGGGCAAGTACGTCGACCTGCCGGATGCCTACCTGTCGGTGACCGAGGCACTGCGTGCTGGAGGTTTTGCGCACCGGGCCAAAGTCGAGATCCGCTGGGTGCCCTCGGACACGTGCGAGACCCCAGCGGGCGCGGAGGCCGCGCTGGCCGGAGTCGATGGGGTGCTGGTACCCGGCGGGTTCGGCGTGCGCGGGATCGAGGGCAAGATCGGAGCCATCCACCATGCCCGCATCCACGGGATTCCGGCGCTTGGTCTGTGTCTGGGCCTGCAGTGCATGGTGATCGAGGCCGCGCGCAACCTGGCCGGTCTCGACGGCGCGGGTTCGACGGAGTTCGACGCGACCTCGGCGCACGCAGTGATCTCCACCATGGCCGACCAGGCAGATATCGTGGCTGGTCAAGGCGATATGGGTGGGACGATGCGGCTGGGTGGCTACCCGGCGGCGTTGGAGCCGGGCTCGGTGGTGGCCCGGGCGTACGGCACGACTGAGGTCCGCGAGCGGCACCGGCACCGCTATGAGGTGAACAACGCTTACCGGGACAAGCTCGCCGGTGCCGGTCTGGTGATCAGCGGGACGTCGCCGGACGGCCATCTGGTCGAGTTCGTCGAGCTTCCACAGCGTTGCCACCCGTTTTTCGTCGGCACCCAGGCCCATCCCGAACTCATCAGCCGTCCCACCCGGCCACATCCGCTGTTCGTCGCGTTCGTCGCGGCGGCACTGAATTATCAGGCCGCGGACCGGCTGCCCGTCGAGCTGCCAGCGGCGCTGCGGTGAGCTCACCGCACGAGTTCGCCGTGTCCGATAGCGAGACCGTGTACGTCGGCCGGGTCCTCGCGGTGCGGTTGGACCACGTGGTGATGCCCGGTGGGCGGGTGGCCCAACGCGAGATCGTGGAACATCCCGGGGCGGTGGCGATCGTGCCGCTGCACGACGACGCCTCGGTGGTGATGATTGACCAGTACCGGCACGCGGTGGGGCGCCGCCTGCGGGAATTGCCCGCGGGACTGCTCGACACCCCGGGGGAGGATCCGGTCGCTACCGCCCGCCGAGAGCTGGTGGAGGAGGTCGGCTGCACCGCGCAAGACTGGTCGGTGCTGGTTGATGTGGTGTCCTCGCCCGGGTTCAGCGACGAGGCGGTGCGGGTTTTCCTGGCCCGCGGGCTGACCGAGATCGGCCGGCCCGCCGGTGGCGACGATGAGGAGGCTGACCTGTCGGTGGTGCGGGTGCCGCTGGCCGACGCGGTGCGCCAGGTGCTGGCCGGTGAGATCGTCAACGCGTCGACGGTCGCCGGGCTGCTCGCCGCGCAGGCTGTACTGGCGGGGACGGCCCAGCCGCGCCCGGTCGACGCATCGTGGCCAGACCGCCCGACCCGCTTCGCCGCTCGGGCAGGCGCGCCGAGGTGAGGATCGGTGTTCCGCGGGAACTGAAGGTCCACGAGTACCGGGTCGCGCTCACGCCTGCTGGAGTGCACGAGTTGACCCGCCGCGGCCATGACGTGCTGATTGAACGCAACGCCGGGGTCGGCTGTGCGTTTCCCGACGAGGCTTACCTGGCCGCGGGTGCCCGCATCGTGGGTCAGGCCGACGATGTGTGGGCCGAGGCTGAGCTGGTACTCAAGGTCAAGGAGCCGGTGGCGGCGGAGTATCACCGGATGCGCAAGGACCAGATCCTCTTCACCTACTTGCATCTGGCCGCGTCGGCGGAGTGCACGACTGCGCTGATCGACGCCGGGATCGACGCGATCGCCTACGAGACCGTGCAGCTGCCGGACGGCTCGCTGCCCCTGCTGGCCCCGATGAGCGAGGTCGCCGGGCGGATGGCTCCGCAGGTAGGTGCGCACTGCTTGGAGCGCATGCAGGGTGGCCGCGGGGTACTGCTCGGCGGGGTCTCCGGGGTGCCCGCCGGCAAAGTGGTGGTGCTCGGGGCCGGGGTATCGGGGATGAACGCGGCCACCATCGCGCTGGGACTGCAAGCCGAGGTGATGGTGCTGGATACCAACATCAACCGGCTCCGGGAGATCGACTTCGGTTACCGGGGGCACCTGCAGACCATCGCGTCGAACGCTTATGAGGTGGACAAGGCGTGCCTGTGGGCTGACCTGGTGATCGGCGCCGTTCTGGTGCCCGGCGCCAAAGCCCCCACCTTGGTCAGCCATGACCTGGTCAGCCGGATGCGTCCGGGATCGGTGTTGGTGGACATCGCGATCGACCAGGGTGGCTGCTTCGCTGACTCGCGACCCACGACGCACGCCGATCCCACTTTCACCGTGGGCAACTCGGTATTCTACTGCGTGGCCAACATGCCCGGCGCGGTACCGCACACCTCCACCTATGCGCTGACCAATGTCACCCTGCCCTACATCTGCGCGCTGGCCGACAAGGGCCTACGCCAGGCCGTGCAGGATGACCTGGCGCTAGCCAGAGGAGTCAACGTGGCGGGGGGCGCGGTGGTATCCGTCGAGGTCGCCAGGGCGCACGGTCTCGAGCACCTGCCGCTAGCTGAGGCACTCGGGTGAGTGCTGGCCTGACGCGTATCCCCGCCGGTTCACCGTCGGTCGGCCAGCACGGCGCCGCGTTGCCGCCCGCGCTGGCGGCGGCGATCTCTGACTATCTGGACCACCTCGCGGTGGAACGCGGTACGTCACCGAACACGCTCGATTCCTATGCCCGGGACTTGCGCCGCTACGCCGCACACTTGGCGTCGACCGGCGTCGAGGGACTCGCCGAGGTGCGCGAGGAGCAGGTCACCGGGTTCCTCGCCGCGCTGCGTGCGGGAGCCGGTGAGTACCGGCCGCTGGCGCCGTCCTCCGCGGCCCGGGCGCTGGTCGCGGCACGGGGGCTGCACCGGTTCGCCCTTCGGGAGGGATTGGTGGCAGCCGACGTCACAGCCGAAGTACACCCCCCGCGGCCGCCGAAACGGCTGCCCAAGGCCCTCGGGGTGCACGAGGTGCTGCGGTTGCTCGAGGTGTACCCCGCAGACGGCGGCCCTCGTTGCCTGCGCGACCGAGCGCTGCTGGAGTTTCTGTACTCCACCGGCGCACGGATCTCCGAAGCGGTCGGGCTGGACAGCGACGACGTCGACGGCACGGCCCGCACCGTGCTGCTGCGCGGCAAAGGGGGCAAGCAGCGGCTGGTGCCGGTGGGCCGGCCGGCGCTGGCCGCATTGGATGCCTACCTGGTCCGCGGCCGCCCCACCTTCGCCGCCCGCGGGCGGGGCCTTCCCGCAGTTTTTCTCAATGCCCGGGGTGCCCGGTTGTCCCGGCAGAGCGCCTGGGCGGTGCTCCAGGATGCCGCGGCGCGCACCGAGATCGCCGCGGCGGTGTCACCGCACACCCTGCGGCACTCGTTTGCGACTCACCTGTTGGAGGGTGGTGCGGACGTGCGGGTGGTGCAGGAACTGCTGGGGCATGCCTCCGTCACCACGACGCAGGTCTACACACTGGTGACGGTAGACAACCTGCGTGAGGTCTATGCGACTGCCCATCCGCGGGCCAGGGGCTAGGCTCCCCGGACATCGCACCGCGTGGGAAGGGGGATTGGGTTTCATGTCGACTTGGGCATCCGCGCAACAGCCGCTGGTTGCGCCAACCGCGCCGATCTCCTCCGACGATGGGGCTCCGGGCGACGGGATCGAACCGACTGGACGCCGGCGCCGCACTGTGCCGCAGCCACCCCCGCTGGACCGGCACGGCCCGGCCCGGGTGTTGGCGATCTGCAACCAGAAGGGCGGCGTCGGCAAGACCACTTCGACGATCAACCTCGGAGCCGCGCTGACCGAGTACGGCCGCCGGGTTCTGCTGGTCGACTTCGATCCGCAAGGCGCTTTGTCGGTCGGGCTCGGGGTGGCGTCACACCACCTTGACCGCACCATCTACAACTTGATCATGGGCCAGGGCGTCTCGGTGGACGAGGTCGTCCGGCCGACATCGGTGCCGGGGATGGACCTGCTGCCGAGCAACATCGACCTGTCCGCCGCGGAAGTGCAACTGGTCACCGAGGTGGGTCGGGAACAGGCGCTGGGTCGAACTCTGCGGCCGCTGCTGCCGCACTATGACTTCATCCTGGTGGACTGCCAGCCATCGTTAGGCCTGCTCACCATCAATGCGCTGGCGTGCGCGGACGGGGTGCTGATCCCCTTGGAATGTGAGTTCTTCAGCCTGCGCGGGGTTGCGCTACTGATGGACACGATCGACAAGGTACGTGAGCGCCTCAACCCAGATCTGACGATCACGGGCATCCTCGCCACGATGTACGACCCGCGCACCCTGCACGCCCGGGAAGTGATGGCGCGGGTGGTGGAGGCTTTCGGCGACACCGTGTTCGATGCCGTGATCAGCCGAACGGTTCGCTTCCCGGAGACCACCGTTGCCGGCGAGCCGATCACCCGGTGGGCACCGAAATCCGCTGGCGCCAATGCCTACCGCACGCTGGCCCGCGAGGTGATCGCGCGATGATGGTGTCAGCCGCCCCTGCTGCGTCCGGTCGCTTCACGGTGCGGTTGCACAACTTCGAGGGCCCGTTCGATCTGTTGCTGCAGCTCATCTCGCAGCATCAGATGGACGTTACCGAGGTGGCCCTGCACCAGGTCACCGACGAGTTCATCGCCCACCTGCGGGTGCTGGGTGAGTCTTTCGATCTCGACGAGACCACCGAATTCCTGGTCGTCGCGGCGACGCTGCTGGACCTCAAGGCAGCCCGCTTGTTGCCGGCGGCCGAGGTCGAGGACGAAGCAGACCTCGCCTTGCTGGAGGCACGGGACCTGCTGTTCGCCCGGCTGCTGCAGTACCGGGCCTACAAGCAGGTCGCCGCGCTGTTCACTGAGCTGGAAGCGGCGGCGATGCGCCGTTACCCAAGATCAGTGGCGCTTGAGGAGCGGTTTGCCGGTTTGCTGCCCGAGGTGTTGCTCGGTGTCGACGCTGATCGGTTCGCCGAGACCGCGGCTGCGGTGTTCGGGCCGAAACCGCCACCACCGACAGTGTCGCTGGAGCATCTACACACCCCGCAGGTGTCCGTGCGCGAGCATGCGGCCGTGCTTCGTGACAGGCTGGAGCGCGAGGGTCAGGCGACGTTCCGCAGTCTGGTCGCCGACTGTGGGCACACCAGAGAGGTGGTCGCCCGCTTCCTGGCGTTGCTCGATCTGTACCGTTCCGCAGTGGTGGTCTTCGACCAGGTCGATCCGTTGGGTGAGTTATGTGTTCTGTGGACGGGCGACGCGCAGCAGTCCGCCGCGGTCACCGACCTGGACGAGGAACCGGATAGCGATGGGCAAGATGACGAGGATTACCGGTGAATGAAACCGCGCTGATGGAACCATCCGCCGCGACCGATGCCCTGCCGTCGCTGCTCGGCGACGATGAGCTCGACGCCGCGCTGGAAGCGCTGCTGCTGGTGGTGGACTGCCCGGCGGCCGAGGACATGCTGGCCAGCGCGCTGGACCAACCAGTGATGCGGGTGGTTGAGGCGCTGCACCGGCTGCGCGATGGCTACGCCGACGGCGGTCGTGGTATCGACCTGCGGCAGGTCGCGCAGGGATGGCGGTTACACACCCGCGATCTGTATGCCCCGTTCGTAGAGCGGCTATTGCTCGATGGGCAGCGTGCGAGGCTCACCCGCGCGGCCCTGGAAACTCTGGCGGTGGTGGCCTACCGGCAGCCGGTCACCCGCTCGCGAGTCGCCGCGGTACGTGGGGTCAACGTCGACGGAGTGATGCGAACCTTGCTGGTCCGAGGTTTGATCGAGGAAATCGGGACTGACCCGGAGACTCACGGTGTGCTTTACCGCACCACAGAGCTGTTCCTGGAGCGGCTCGGACTGTCCTCATTGGCGGAGCTACCTCCAATCGCCCCGCTGCTACCCGATATCGACACTATCGACGATGTCCCCTGCTAAGACGATGTCCCAATCTAAGGCGATGGGCCAGTCGAAGGCGACGGCCCAGGTGACGTGCCAGTCGAAGGCGGAGCCTCAGTCAGTTTCTGGGCTGCCACGGCTGCACAAGGTGCTCGCTGCGGCAGGGGTGGCCTCTCGGCGTGCCGCCGAGGAGATGATCGCCCGCGGCCGGGTGCAGGTGGACGGAGTCGTGGTTCGCGAGATGGGGGTGCGGGTCGACCCCGACAACGCGGTGATCCACGTCGATGGCATGCGGTTGGAGCTGCGTTCCGACGTGGAGCACCTGGCGTTGAACAAGCCGCGCGGCGTGCACTCCACGATGTCCGACGACCGCGGCCGACCCTGTGTCGGCGACTACGTGGCCGACCGGGCGCAACGCCTGTTCCATGTCGGTCGTCTCGACGCGGATACCGAGGGTCTGCTGCTGCTCACCAACGACGGGGACCTGGCGCACCGGCTGATGCACCCCTCTTATCGAGTACTCAAGACCTACCTGGCGGAGGTGCCCGGCCCAGTACCTCGATCGCTGGGCCGGACTCTGCGCGCTGGAGTGCACTTCGACGACGGCCCGGTGGCCGTCGACGGATTCCGGGTCGTGCAGGCCATGCCGGGCAAGGCGCTAGTTGAGGTGGTGTTACACGAGGGTCGCAAACACATCGTGCGCCGGCTGCTCGCTGAGGTCGGGCACCCGGTGCTGCGGCTGGTGCGTACCGCGATCGCCGATGTCCGCCTCGGCGAGCAGCGTCCCGGCACGGTCCGGGTGCTCTCGCGTCCTGAGGTCGGCGCTCTCAACCGTGCGGTCGGCCGGTAGGTGCTACCGTCGGGCCAACCGCCGGTAGCGTGCCACGGTCAGTGGTGCGAACACCGCGATGATCGCGGCTGCGGACAGCACCGCGTAGAGCACCGAATGTTCCCCGGGCCAGCCGCCAGGCCGGGGAAACGTGGGCGGCACCGCGTTGGCGAACAATTCGCGGCTGGCATCGGCGACTGCAGTGACCGGATTCCACTCGGCCGCTACTTTTAGTACCGCGGGCATGTTCCCGGTGGGGACGAAGGCCGAAGAAACAAATGTGAGTGGGAAAAGCCAGATTAACCCGGCGCTTTGGGCCACCTCCACGGTGCGGCACATCAGCCCGACCAGCGCCCCAACCCACGACATCGCGAAGGCGAACAGCAGCAGCGTGAGGTAACCCGCCGCAGCGGCCGCGAAGCCACTGTGGATCCGCCAACCCACCAGCAGACCGGTCAAGCTCATGACCACCAGGGTGATCGCATTGACCCCAAGGTCGGACGTGGTTCTGCCGAGGATCACCGCGAGCCGGGATATCGGCAGCGAGCGAAACCTGTCGATGATGCCATTGTGCAGGTCGTTGGCCAGCCCCATGGTGGTGAACGCGGCATTGAATGCCACGGTCTGCGCGAAGATCCCGCCAATGAGAAACTCCCGGTAGGCGGCGCCACCGAGGCTGCCTGCGAACACGTATGCGAACAGCAACACGAACATGATCGGCTGCACAGTGGCGCCCAGCAGTAGATCCGGGATCCGGCGGATGTTCAGCAGATTGCGCCAGGTGATGACGCTGCTATCCCGCAGCATCGAGGTCGTCACAGCGGTCATGAGGTCCCTCCGCTCTCCGCGGCGTGTCCGGTCAGCTTGAGGAATACGTCGTCCAGGGTGGGTCTGTGCAGGCCGACATCCTGCACAGGGATGCTCTGCAGATCCAGCCGTCGCAACGCCTCGATCAGTGATTTCGCGCCGCCGTCTACGACGATGCTGATCCGACGGCTCTGGGTGTCGACCGTCGGCTTCCCGGTCCCGACCTCGGCGAATACCACCGCCACCTCCGGCAGGTCCGCGGCGTCGTCGAGCACGATCTCCAAGCGTTCCCCGCCGACCTGCGCCTTGAGCTGGTCGGAGGTCCCGCGGGCGATCACTCGTCCGCGGTCGATCACCGCGATGGTGTCTGCCAGCTGGTCGGCTTCCTCCAGGTATTGCGTCGTGAGCAGCACGCCGGCGCCGTCGGCGACCAGCTCCGCGATGACCTCCCAAGTGTCCAGCCGGCCGCGAGGGTCTAATCCTGTGGTGGGTTCGTCGAGCATGACCACCTCCGGGTTGGCGACCAGCGCACCGGCTAGGTCG
>JAODNG010000050.1 GCA_025465385.1 Pseudonocardiales bacterium | reverse complement strand
GCTTCTACGTCGGGTACCGACTGCACGTGCTGCGTCGGGAGCGGATCCCCGCGACCGGGCCCATCGTCGTGGTGGCTAACCACAGCGCGATGGTCGACGGTCCGCTGTTGTACGGGCTGTTGGGACGGCGCAGTTCGTTCCTGATCAAGCAGGAGATGTTCAGCGGACTGTTTGGCTGGATTCTGCCCCGGATCGGGCAGTTGGCGGTACGCCGCGGGGAGGTCGACCGGGCGCCGCTGCTCACCGCGATCCGGTTGCTCCGTGATGGCGGAGTGGTAGTGGTGTTCCCGGAGGGCACCCGCGGATCAGGTGACGTGGCCAACGCGCAGCAGGGTGCTGCGTGGCTAGCTCGGGCTGGCGGGGCCAGGCTGCTACCGGTGGCGATCCGCGGCACCCGCCGACCCGCGGGTAGCAACCGCCGGTTCCGGCCGTCGGTCGATGTCCTGGTCGGTGAGCCGTTCGCGGTCCCCCCGGGCAGGGGGCGGGCGGCCTTGACTGCCGCCACCACCGAAATACGTAACCGGCTGGCCGCGCTGGTCACCGAGTTGGATGCGATCCGCTGCCTGGGCCAGCCAGGTCCGGCACGAACGGAGAGAGCGTGATGAGCAATCTGGCACCCGGCGACGGCATCTGGTCCGACGAGGCTGAATGGGCGGCACTGGACGAGACCGAGGGGTTCGACGCCGACGCGGATGTCGCGCTTGAGCAGCCGGTACTTGCCGTGGTCGGCCGGCCCAACGTGGGCAAGTCGACGCTGGTCAACCGAATCCTGGGGCGGCGCGAGGCGGTGGTGCAGGACGTGCCGGGAGTGACCAGGGATCGGGTGGCCTACGACGCGTTGTGGAATGGACGCCGGTTCACGGTGGTGGACACCGGAGGATGGCAGGCCGACGCGCGCGGTCTGCAGGCTGCGGTGGCCGCCCAGGCGGAGCTCGCGATGCGCACCGCGGACGCGGTTCTGCTGGTAGTCGACGCCATGGTGGGGGCCACCGCGGCGGAGGAAGCGGTAGCCCGTGTACTGCACCGCTCGGCTACTCCAGTGGTGCTCGCTGCTACCAAGGTGGACGACGAGCGGTTGGTCGCCGACACCGCGGCACTGTGGTCGTTGGGATTGGGCGAGCCACACCCGGTGAGCGGATTGCACGGCCGAGGCACCGGCGATCTGCTCGACGCGGTGCTGGAGGTGTTGCCCTCAGCGCCGCGTGACGTCGCGGCTCGCGTCGGCGGACCGCGCCGCGTCGCGTTGGTCGGCAAGCCAAACGTGGGGAAGTCGAGCCTGCTCAACCGGTTGGTGGGCGAGCAGCGGTCGGTGGTGCACGAGGTCGCCGGTACCACGGTGGACCCGGTGGACTCGCTGGTCGAGCTCGATGGTGAGACGTGGCGGTTCGTGGATACTGCCGGTCTGCGTAAGCGGGTGCGGACCGCCAGTGGCACCGAGTACTTCGCGTCGCTACGCACCCGGGCGGCGATCGAGGCAGCTGAGGTGGTGGTGGTCCTCATCGACGCCAGTGAGCCGATCACCGAGCAGGATCAGCGGGTCATCACGTCGGTGATGGAGTCCGGGCGGGCGCTGGTGGTGGCGTTCAACAAGTGGGACCTGGTCGACGAAGACCGACGCCGTGAGCTGACCCGGGAGCTGGACCGCGATCTGGCCCGGGTGCAATGGGCGCAGCGGGTGAACATCTCGGCGCTCACCGGCCGATCCGTCAGCAAGATCGCCCCTTTCCTGCGCACCGCCCTGGAATCCTGGGATCGGCGGGTGCCCACCGGGCAGCTCAACGCGTGGTTGTCCGAGGTGATCGCCGCGACGCCACCGCCGGTGCGCGGGGGACGGCCACCGAAGGTGCTTTTCGCTACTCAGGCCGGGACTCGGCCGCCCACCTTCGTGCTGTTCACCACCGGTTTCCTGGAGGCTGGGTACCGCCGATTCCTGGAGCGGCGACTCCGTGAGACGTTCGGCTTCACCGGCAGCCCGGTGCGCATCTCGGTGCGAGTTCGGGAGCGGCGGTCCCGATAACAGAGATGTCGGTCACGACCTTTGGACCGGTGCGGGCGAAAAGGGCAAGCTGGAACTACGACCCCGACTCGACGGAAAGGTGTGGTGTGCCTACCACGATCGAGGTGTTCTCTGATTTCGTCTGCCCGTTTTGCTATCTCGCTGAGCAACCGCTCGCGGATGCGGTCGAGGGCGGTGACGTGCAGATCGCCTGGCGACCTTTCGAGCTGCGACCAGATCCCACGCCGACGCTGCGACCCGAGGGCGACTACCTGCAATCGACCTGGCAGCAGGTGGTTTACCCGATGGCCGAGCGCCTGGGCGTCCCGATAGTGCTGCCTCGAGTATCCCCGCAGCCCTACAGTCGGCTCGCCTTCGAAGGCTTCGCCTATGCCGAGGAGCGCGGTGTCGGCCAGCGCTACACGGAGCGAATCTTCCGGGCGTTCTTCGTCAAGCAGCGCGACATCGGGAAAGTAGAGATCCTGGCCGACGTCGCAGGGGAGCTGGGCGGCCTGGACACCCACGACTTCCGCGCGGCGCTGGAGTCCGGTCGCTACGCCGATGCGCACCAGCAGGCGTTGCGCCGGGCGCGAGAGCTGGAGATCACCGTCGTGCCCACGTTCCTCGTCGACGGGCGGCGGCATGAGGGAGTGCCGTCCGCGGAGGCGCTACACCGGCTGCTTAATGGAGCCGTCGCAATCCGGTAACGGATCTGCAGCACATGCGGCTGAGCTTCCGCCTGCCTCGTAGCGGTAGGTGACCTGCCTGGCGAACGGGCATTCCCCAACATCGGAGCGGGGAGGTCGATGCGGGGACGTTTCACTGGTAGCTGTCTGGTCGGCGGCGGCCGTGCGGCTGCGGCGCGACACCGTTGTGCAGTGGTGGTGCGCTCGCGGGCTTCGATGACGCACCGTTGGCCGCGGTGGCACTCCCGCTAGTTTGTTTCGACTGCGCTAGGCTGTGTAAGCGCCTGAGAGGGCGTGGCCGGGACGTGGCGCAGCTTGGTAGCGCACTTGACTGGGGGTCAAGGGGTCGCAGGTTCGAATCCTGTCGTCCCGACGGTTAGGGCAGGGCCCGCTGAACCGGCATATCCCCGGGTCAGCGTGTCTTTGCGTGTTTTTGTTGATCTTGTGGGGTGGTCGCCGATCGTGGGTGTCTCGATTTTCCGCCTGTCATGGGAGGAATTTGGGAGCATTGCGTTTCCGGTCGCGAAATGGGGTCGGGGTTTGGGTGCGCGTATCCAGCCTGTCTCGGTGTGCCGGTTGTGATGTCTTTGGGGTGGCTGCTGCGGGGTTGATGCGGTCGTGCCGGGTCGCTGGGTGGTATCGACGTGGCTGTCCTGCGTGGGGCCACGTCGGGTCCTAGTGGGGGTCGGTTATGGCTGTCGGTCACCGGCACGGGTTGGGAAGTGCGATCAGGCTGGGAAGTGTGATCAGAATAGCCCGGCGTCGGGTCGACGCCGGGCTAGGTGGGTGCGTGCGGTGGGGGCTGGGTCGGCTGTGCCTTTCAGACGCAAAGCAGCAGGACGGTAGGAGCGCTGTGACTGCGGCCGGGCAGACCGGGGGAGGGGTTTCGTGAGCAGCCGTTGGGTCGCGGGGTGGTGTTCAGGGGGTGTGTCGCCAACTGGTGTCGAGCCCGGTGGCGGGGTTGTTGGCTAGTGCTTTGTCCCAGCGGTCTTGGAGTCCGTCGAGGAGGCGGTGTTCGACTTCGGTGGCGATGTGGGAGTAGACGGCTTGGATCTTGTCTTGGAGGGTGTGG
>JAODNG010000492.1 GCA_025465385.1 Pseudonocardiales bacterium | reverse complement strand
TTGCGGGCGCGCTCATCCGGACGCGAGCCATGGACCAGGCCCAATTCGACGGCCGGCGGGTTGGCCAGCACTACATCTCCCAGCCGGTCGAGCAGCACTACCCCGTTGTGTGAGGACAGCATGACCCGTTGGACCAAGTCAGCGACCGTCGCGCCGTCTGGGGACGGCGGCGTTGTCAGCGTTCCGGAGCGCCGGCTGATCAGGAATCCCCCGACCGACCCGACCATCAGCGTGCCGATCGCGATGAACACGACGACTGCGAGTGTCACGGGGCAATCGTAAGCACCGGACCGGGTGAAACCCCTAATTCCGGCGCACCACAAGTGACGACATCCACCCGTAATAGGGCAAACATTCGTCCGTCGTTCACCGTGGGTTCATCCGGGGTGGCACTGACGTCTAGAAAGCGGAACTACCGGCCTTGTTGGGCCACCACGGCCATCGCAACGGCTGCCGATTCTGGATCGAGATAGCTTCCACCGGCAGTGGTCGGCCGCAACCGATCGTCAAGGTCGTAGCGCAGCGGGATACCCGTCGGGATGTTGACGCCGGCGATGATCTGCGCGTCGATTCCGTCCAGATACTTGACCAACGCCCGCAGCGAGTTGCCGTGCGCGGCAACCAGCACGGTGCGCCCGGCCTGCAGATCCGGCACGATCGACGATTCCCAGTACGGCAACATTCGGGCCACCACGTCGGCCAGGCACTCACTCGTCGGGATGTCGATGCCGGCGTATCGCGGGTCGCCATCCTGACTGAACTCACCGCTCGGCGCGATGGGCGGCGGCCGGGTGTCGTATGACCGGCGCCACAACGCGAACTGCTCATCACCGTACTCATCGCGGATCTGCGCCTTGTCCATGCCTTGCAGCGCGCCGTAGTGACGCTCGTTGAGCCGCCAATCTCGGCGGACCGGAATCCAGTGGCGGTCGGCGACCTCGAGTGCAAGGTAAGCGGTGCTGATCGCTCGGCGCAGCAGCGATGTGTGGACCACGTCGGGAAGCAAGCCGGCTTCGCGCATCAGCGCACCGGACCGCGCCGCCTCGCGCTCGCCCCGATCAGTCAACGGGACATCCACCCATCCGGTGAACAGGTTTCTGGCATTCCACTCGCTCTCGCCGTGGCGAAGCAGGACCAGGGTGCCCACGCTCATACCAGCAGCCTTGCATGTGCGGCAAAGCACGATTGCTCGAGGTCCGCCCGCCAATGCGTCCTTGCGCCCGCGGAGCCGGAAGCTAGGCTCACTAATGCGATCAATCTGCAACAGCCGAATGGCCCGAACGGGCGCTGGCCGTGACAGCCGAGTTACCCGTACATTAACGTGCAACGACGGTGTACTGGCACCCCCTGCTGACACCCCACCGTCGTTGCAGGGAGCCGCTGCTCGCCCGCTTCCCCCGCCCCCCGGGAAAGGCTGGTTGCACAGCGGTTCCCTGCGCAGCGGTTTCCTTGGGCAAAATGCTCAAGGGGCGACAACTGTGGTCTCGATCACAGTTCGCAGCGCCAATGGTCAACCATTGCGCGCGGCATGGCGCCCGCCGAAGGTTCCCGGAAGTCCGCCCTCGTAGAGATACTTCGCTTCTTCGGCGACCTCTCGAGTGAGACACGGCCAGGACGCCGCGACGCCGCTTTCGTCGCGACAAGCCCAGCAGTTACCCCGCGGGTCGGGCACATGCGCGGTCAACGCGCTTCGCCACATGTCCGGCAACTCGGCCAGGATCGCTGCCATGCTCATGTCCATCTACCTCCCAGAGATCGGTGCACCCTACTACCCCTTCAAGCGCGCAGCCAGATCGCACTTCATACCAGTGGCATTTCGGCTCCGAAGCAGCCGATTGGGCGACAACTTCGCTGTGCAACCATCAGCATACGCTCCGTGATGGGTCATGGGACAATTCTTCTCTCGTGCACACGCGGACTCGACAAACCGCCTGACGCCCGCCGAGAAGCGCGCGCCAAGGCGATCAAAGTGCCTACACTCTGCGTGTTGGTGCTTGCACTCACTGTGTTGTCGCGGTAGCGGCACGAAGCGTTACTCACCAACCGCTCGGGCGGCCACCGCTCGGGTCGTAGGCCGATCGGGTCACGCCGCAATCAACTACGCGAAAGGGCTTGAGATCTCTTCGCCAGGCTGAGAGTGTGACACCGCTCTCCCCGCCGCCCCCCACTGCACTTCCGGCAGGTGGAGCGCAAGCCCGCGGTTCGTCCTCCCCCCGTCGGACCGCGGCCCGCCAGGATCCCTGGGTGCCCCCCGCCTGGGGAGATCCGTTCACGCGGGACAACAGTGGCGGGGCCGGCCCGAGTTGCGACTCCCCCCTCCCCCCGGGCCGCCCCGCCACTACCGCCGGTGAGCCAGCGCAGAGTTGAGTGGAGCTGATCGTCAGCGTGAGTCAACGCACCAGGTGTGCGAAGGCAGCGAGATTGTCCAGAGATTCGCCGCGGGACACCCGCCAGGCCCACTCGCGCCGGATCGAGGACGCGAACCCAATCTCCAGCAGGGTGTTGAAGTCACCATCAGCGGCCTCGACTACCTGGCCCAGCACCCGGTCCAACTCCTCCGCTGTCAGCGCATGATGGGCAAGCCGACCGATGAGGTAGATGTCGCCAACCTTGTCCAGCGCGTAGTGCACGCCGTAGAGCTTCGTATTGCGGTGCAGCAGCCAGCGATAGACGTCCTCATGCGACTCATCGGGACGCCGACACACGAATGCCTCCACCAACACCCCATGCCGGCCGACCAACACCCAGCACGTGGTCCGCAATCTCTTGCTACCCGGCAGGGTGACGGTGAAGCTGCCCGGTCCGCGGTGTTCGTGCTCAAGGCCGGACCCGTCGAGTACCCCGACGATGATCTGATCCAGCTCAGCTGGACCGCTCACACCGCTATCTCGCAGGGCAGCGCGTCGGCCCGGTAGGCGGCTGCCGCGTCGGCGTAGACCCGCAGCAGCGCCTCGGTGGTGCGCTCCCAGGAGAAGCGTCGGGCATGCCGAGCTGCACCCGCCGCAAGCTCCTCGCGCCGCTGCGGGTGCAGCGAAACGGCCGAGAGCGCATCTGCCCAGTCGACCGGCTGGTGACTATTCACTAACCGGCCCGACACTCCATCGGCCACCGCCACCGGCAGGCCACCCACCTCAGCGGCGACCACCGGTGTTCCGCATGCCTGCGCCTCCAACGCCACCAGGCCGAACGACTCGCTGTAGCTCGGTACCGCGACCACATCGGCGGCCCGGTAGACCGCGACCAGCGCGGAACCTGCCCGCGGCGCGGCGAACACGACCTGCCCGGAGATGCCAAGCCGTGTTGCCAGCTGGTGCAATACAGTGGGTTCGGCCAGCCCGTTACCCGACGGTCCGCCTACCACCAGCACCCGCAGCCGGTCACGCAGCGCCGGATCCCGACGGATCATCTCGGCCGCGGCGCGCAACAGCACGTCAGGTCCCTTCAGCGGCTGGATACGACCGATAAAGGCAAGCACCACGGCGTCAGCCGGCAGGCCCAAACCGGCCCGGGCGGCTTGCCGCGACCCTGGCGTGAAGAGCTCCAAGTCGACTCCTGGTGCGATGGTGACGGTGCGAGCCGGGTCGGCGCTGTAGAGCTCGACTAGCTGAGCAGTCTCGGCTGGGGTGTTCGCCACCAGCCGGTCGGCTTCGGCCACAACTTGCTGCTCGCCGATCACCCGGGTGTGCGGCTCCGGAACGTCATCTTGGGCAAGCGCGGCGTTCTTCACCTTGGCCAGGGTGTGCGCGCTGTGCACCAGCGGCACCCCCCAGCGGTCCCGGGCCAACCAACCGACCTGACCGGAGAGCCAGTAATGCGAGTGGACCACGTCGTAGTAGCCCGGCTCGCGGCGCGCCTCGGCCCGCAATACCCCAGCGGTGAACGCGCACAACTGGGCCGGTAGGTCGTTCTTGGCCAGACCTTCGTAGGGACCGGCCATGATGTGCCGCACGGTGACCCCCGGAGCGAGTTCCACCACTGGGGCCAGCCCCGACGAAGTGGCTCGGGTGAAGATCTCCACCTCGACGCCACGGCGGGCCAGCCGGGTTGCCGTTTGAACGATGTAAACGTTCATCCCCCCGGCATCACCGGTGCCCGGTAGATCCAGCGGCGACGTATGTACCGAAAGTACCGCGATCCGCCGCAACACCACCCCGATCCGCCCCATCACGAACCCATCTTGCCCGTCATCCCCGCGCGCTGGCGCATCCAGGAGGCTCAGCGGGATTATCGATGCCCTGTTTATCCCGCCGCGTCCGCTGGATGCGAGGGTTCGGGGTATGAATGAACAGCGACCGACTGCGGTGGTGACCGGGGCTAGCAGCGGGATTGGGGCGGCTACGGCCCGGGCGTTGGCCGCGGCGGGCTTCCATATCGTGCTCGGGGCTCGTCGGGTGCAGCGATGCCAGGAGATCGCCGACGAGATCGACGGCACCGCCGTGGCGCTCGACGTGCGCGACCCCGGCTCGGTCGCCGCCTTCGTCGCGGCGATACCCACTGCGCGGGTGCTGGTGAACAACGCAGGTGGTGCGAAGGGCTTTGAGCCCGTGGTGGCGGCCGATGAAGACGAGTGGCGCTGGATGTGGGAGGCCAACGTGCTCGGCACTCTCCGGATGACCAGGGCACTGCTGCCGAAGTTGATCGCTTCAGGGGATGGTGTGCTGGTCACGGTGACGTCGATCGCCGCGCTTGAGACCTACGACAACGGCGCCGGCTACACCTCCGCCAAGCACGCGCAGGCCGCTGTGCATCGCACGCTGCGTGGCGAGCACCTCGGGCAACCGGTGCGGTTCGTCGAGGTCGCGCCCGGCATGGTGGAGACTGAGTTCTCCCTGGTGCGCTTCGGCGGCGACGCCGAGCAGGCCGACCATGTCTACGCCGGGCTCACCCCACTGACCGCCCACGACGTCGCCGAAGTGATCGCCTTCGCGGTGACCAGACCGTCCCACGTCAACCTGGACCTCATCGTCGTCAAGCCGCGCGACCAGCATTCCGCGATGCGCTCGTTCCGGCGCGGCTAGCCTGCCGCGTTCAGAGCTTGCAGTTGATCAATACTGGTTCGGGTATCAGGGCCACCCCGAAGCGGCTGGCCACCCCGTCCCGGATCTCTCGCGCGAGGACGAGTAGATCCTCAGTAGCCGCGCCACCGCGATTGGTCAGCGCCAGCGTGTGCTTTCCCGACAGCGCAACCCGGCCGCCCGGTCCAGGGTGCCCCCGGGCGAATCCGGCCTGTTCGATCAGCCAAGCAGCGGACAGCTTGATCAGCCCCGCGCCGCCCGGGTACTGCGGCACCATCTTTGGACCCACCCGGGCGCGGATGCGCTCCAGTACCGCGGCAGCCTGTCCGGCATCCAACAACGGGTTGGTAAAGAAGGATCCCACCGACCAGGTGTCGTGGTCGGCCGCATCAAGCACCATCCCCTTAGCCTTACGTAAATTCAGCACCGCAGCCCTGACCAGCGCCGCGGGCACCCGGGAACCGAGATCGACATCGAGCGCGCGAGCCAGTTCCGGAAAACGTATCGGGGCGGACAGCCCATCGCGGCGCAGCTTGAGCCGGATCGTGAGCACGACGGCGGCATCAGTACCCTTCAACGAGCTGGTCCGGTAGCCCAGCGCCAATTCCGATGCAGGCACGGTACGCACGGCACCGCGGCGGCGATCGTAGAGATCCACCTCCCGCAGCAGCTCGGACAACTCCACCCCGTAGGCGCCGACGTTCTGCACTGGAGTGGCACCAACCGATCCGGGGATCCCAGACAGACATTCCAACCCGCCGTAGCCGGCTGCCACCGTCCGCGCCACCACCGCGTCCCAGTCCTGCCCGGCCGCGGCATGCAACATGCCGGCACCATCGATCTCAAAGCCCGTAGTGGCCATCAGCACCGCGGTGCCGTCGAAGCCACTATCAGCGATCACGAGGTTGGATCCGCCAGCCAGTAGTAGCAACGGCTCACCAGCGGCATCGGCGGCGCGGACCGCGTCGACGCAGGACTGCCCCGTGCTCGCGATGACGAAGCGGCGGGCCGGCCCACCCAACCGCAGGGTGGTGAACGGGGAGAGGTCGACGGCGTCGCGCGCAGAGCTCGTCGGCGCGGGGCTTGTCACGGACGCTCACGGTAGCCTCCGAGTCATGGCCAGCCAATTGGCGCTGCGGCACCGGTACCCGGAGTCGCCAGAGCGCATGCGGGAGGTTCTCACCGACCAGCAGTACCTGCGGGACAAACTCCGCACGGTGGGCGGGCCACGCGCCGAACTCGTGTCGTGGAAACGCGACGAGCGCGGCGTCACCGTGGTGCTGCACCAGGCGGTTCCTGAGGATGCGATGCCGTCGTTTCTGCGGTCTATGCTGCCCGGCGGCCTGACGATCCGCCGTACGGAGACCTGGAACAGCTCAGGTGGCAGCGTGCATGCGGTGGTCGACGGGGCGCCAGGAACGATCAGCGGGACGATGCGCCTGGAGCCTGACCCCGCCGGATGTGTGCTGGGCGCGCGACTAACGGCCGACGTCGGGCTACCGTTGATCGGCGCGACGGTGGAGAAGATGATCACCGACAACATCGCCGCGCTGATGGAATCCGAGTATCAGTTCACCCTCGAGTGGCTGCGCAACTCACACCACTAGGCGGATCGTTATCTACCGAGCCGGTACTCAAGCGGCGGCCCCGTCGGTGCCTGAGTAGCATTCCCGTCTCGAAGTCGACCGGATATGACGGCGCACCTCGGTGTGCAGATTCGCCGGGCCGGCAATCATCTTCTCTCGGCGCAGGAGGCCGACTCGCATGGTTGGTTTTCTGGATCGATCCAAATCGGACCCCAAGGCGCAGCGCACGCTGGTATCTGTTGTCACCGAGCGAGCCTCGTGGGCGCCACTCTATGCGTGATGCTAGCGCTCGGTGGCTGCAACCATTTCCGTGACAACTACTCCAATGTCGGGCCTACTCCGCCGTTTGCGACCCCGGAGCCGCCAAGACAGACCGGCGAGCCGCGAGTACTCACAACCGAACGACCACACCGGGCAGCCGGTGGCGACATCCTTCCCGCCCGCGCCGATTCGATTCCGTTCTCCCGGTCCGGTGGCGGTGGAACCACCGGCCCCGGCGAGTCAGTTGGAGACGCGCCGAGGCAGTCAGCGAGCTTGCCGGAGCCGCTGCCTGAGCCGACCGCGACCTTGCTGCCTGAACCACCGGCACCAGTAGGGCCACCGACATCGTCGCCGGCCTTCCCCAGCAACCTGCGGTTATCGTTTACAGTGCAGAACGGATCGCCATATTCGGCACCGGCGTCGAGGTCGCCGAGATTGCTCAACCAGGCAGTAGGTACCGGTACCAGTACAGTGGGGTGCGATTGCTCACTCGGTCGGCCGACAAGTATTTGCTGCTGCCTGTGGGTTGGCAACGAGGACGAGATGCAGTCTTTATGGTGCGGGACGACGACTCAATCCGGGTCGACATCGCAGCCCAATGAGCCGGCGAACGCCAATTTGCCGACTTTAGGCGGGAAGTCCGAGGCCTTCGATGACCTCGGCACCGGGCAGCGCGGCGAGCACAGCACCAGGTAGAAGAAGCTTGCTGCGCCGCAGGCCGGACCCGACCACCACCTGCTCAGCAGTGGCCACCGCGGGGTCGAGCAGCACCGGCCAGCCAGCGGGCAATCCCGGCGGGGTGATGCCGCCGTACTCCATCAAGGTCCTCGCGACCGCGTCGTCCTGCGCGGCGAAAGACGCCTTGCGTACGTCCAGCCACCGCCGCACCACGCCGTTGACGTCGGCCCGCGTGGTGGCGAGCACGACGCAGCCGGCCCAGCGCTGCGCGCCAGCTCGCTTGCCAGTGACCACTACGCAGTTGGCGCAGGCATCCAATGGCATTTGGTAGTGCTCACATAGCGCAGCGGTGTCGGCGAGTGCCGGATCGATCTCCGCGACAACGCAGCGGGCCGCGTGCTCGGGGGCCAGCGCAGTCAGCGCCACTCGAACCGGCTCGGCGAGCAGTTCGGGAGCATCCAGAGCCGGCCGGAGGCTCAGCTGTCCAGTCGCTGAGTCCAGCGACATCACCAGCGCTGTCCGCGCTGCACCTCGGTCACCGCGGGTTTGACGTCGACGATGTAGACCAGCACCGCCACCAGCGCGATCAACCAGAGCATCAGCAAGCTACCCCAGGGTGCGAACAGGAATAGGCCTGTCGTGGCGGCGCCGGTGATGCCTAGCCACGCCGGCTTGGTGAGCTTGTCGGTGGCGGTATAGGCATCGGCTCGCTGGAGCGCAGCGTGAATGAACGCGAAGATCCCGACCGGAACCGCGAGCCAGTACAGGATCTCGAAGACCCAGATGTCCAGTGACTGCAGCAGCACGCGCCCAGGATACGCAGACAATGGCCAGGGCGGAGATTCCCAGGTCGGCACCTTGGCCATCAGAGCAGGAGTTGAGCCACCGTGTGGATGGCCAGGCCCGCCAGCGCCCCGACTACGGTGCCGTTGATCCGGATGAACTGGAGGTCCCGACCCACCTGCAGCTCGACCTTGCGGGAGGTCTCTTCGGCGTCCCAGCGCTGCACCGTGTCGGTGATCAGGGTAATTATCTCGCCGCGGTAGTTGGCCACCACGTAACTGGCTACACCCTGCAGCCAGTTGTCCACCTTCGACCTCAGCTCCGGGTCCTCGCTCAGCCGCCCACCTAGGGAAACCAGCCCGTCGCGCACCCGACGTCGCAGCTCAGAAGACTTGTCCTCAGCGGCGTCGAGGAGCATCTTCTTCGCGGTGCCCCAGGCCGAACCGACCAGAATCTGGACCTCCGGGTGGGCCAGCACTTGCAGCTTGACCGCCTCGGCCCGCTCGATCGTCGCCGGGTCCGTGCGCAGGTCTTGGGCGAAGTCCAGAAGGAAGGTGTCAACGGCCTTGCGCATGGCATGTTCGGGATCGCTGTGCACCGCCCAGGCGAACGCCAGCACCTCCCCGTAAAGCTTGTCGGCGACCAGCCCGTCGACGAATCTCGGCGACCAGCCCGGCAAGCGCTGGCTGACCACGCGCGAAACCGCGCCGTGGTTGTCCCGCACCCACTCATAGGCCCGCTCGGTGAGCAGGTCAACGAGTTTGTGGTGCGCCCCGTCTGTGAGCAGCTGACCGAGTAATCGGCCCAATGGCGGCCCCCACGGCTGCTCGACCAAGCGTTTCACCAGAGCGTTCTCCAGCACTGCGGCAACGTCCTCATCGCGCAGCACGGTCACCGCGGCACGCACCGCGGTGGCAAGCTCCGCGGTGACGCGCTCGGCGTTGGCGGGCTGCGCCAACCAGCCACCGAGTCGCCCACCGATGCCCACCCGGCGCAGCTTGTCGATCACCACCTCCTCGGCGAGAAAGTTGGCGCCGACGAAGTCACCAAGGTTGTCCCCTAGTGCGTCCTTCTTGCGCGGGATGATCGCGGTGTGCGGGATCGGCAACCCGAGCGGATGTCGAAACAGCGCGGTCACGGCGAACCAGTCGGCCATCGCGCCGACCATGCCGGCCTCGGCCATCGCCGCGATATACCCCACCCACGGGTCAGCGTTGACATTGAGCTGCGCGACGACGAACACCACCGCGGCGCCCAGCAGGAACGCCAGCGCGATCGCCTTCATCCGGCGCAGCGCTCGCTGCTTATCCTGCTCGTTGGGGGTCAGCTCCACTGTGCCCATTGTGCCTTGGGCTGATTGTCCCCCGCCGTTCAGTTTGCAGCAGGATGACGATCGTGCGATCCCTGCGAACTCACGGACTGGTTCCCCGGCTGCAACCGTTGCGCTCGACGATCTTCGCTGAGATGACCGCGCTAGCGGTGCGCACCGGCGCGGTGAACCTCGGTCAGGGTTTCCCGGACACCGACGGCCCAGCGGGCATGCTCGAGGCCGCTCGATCGGCCATCGCCAGTGGGCACAACCAGTACCCACCCGGGCCAGGCATCCCCGAGTTGCGCAACGCCATCGCCGAGCAGCGGGCGGCCTGCTACGGCCTGGTGCACGATCCGGATACCGAGGTGCTGGTCACCGTCGGTGCTACCGAGGCGATCAGCGCCGCGCTGCTCGCCTTGGTCGGCCAAGGCGATGAGGTGCTACTCATCGAGCCTTACTACGACTCCTATCCCGCCGCGGTAGCGCTGGCGGGCGCGACCCGGCGGTGCGTGCCACTGGTAGCCGACGGGGACCGATTCACGCTGGATCTCGACGCGCTGGCCAGCGCAATCACGCCGGCTACAAAGGCTCTCCTGCTCAACAGCCCGCACAACCCCACCGGCACGGTATTGCGCCGTTGCGAGCTCGAAGCGCTGGCTGCTCTGGCGGTTGAGCACGATCTACTGGTGATCACCGACGAGGTGTACGAACACCTGGTTTTCGATGGAGCGCCGCACCTGCCGATCGCCACGTTCCCCGGGATGGCCCAGCGCACCCTGTCCGTCTCCAGTGCGGGCAAGACGTTCAGCGTTACGGGCTGGAAGATTGGTTGGGTGTGCGGGCCCGCACACCTTGTGGCCGCGGTACGCGCGGTCAAGCAGTTCCTGACCTTCGTCGGGGGAGCACCGTTGCAGCCGGCCGTAGCCCACGCGCTACGCGCCGAACATGGCTGGGTGGCTGAGCATCGAGCGGCGTTGCAGGGCAAGCAGCGACGGCTGGCCGCTGGGCTGCACGCAGCGGGGTTCGGCGTGCTCCGCTCGGAAGGGACCTACTTCATCTGCGCTGACATCCGGCCACTGGGCTATTGCGACGGAGTCGAGTTCTGCCGTGATCTACCGACTCGCACCGGTGTGGTGGCGATACCCGTGCAGGTCTTCGTCGACGACCCCGCGCAGTGGCGGCATCTGGTCCGCTTCGCGTTCTGCAAACGCAACAAGGTACTCGACGAAGCGATTGCTCGCCTACAACCCCGCCGGTAATAACTACAGGATTACGTTAATCGGTCACACGGTGTAGTGTGAGGTCACTACTGTCCGGGCCAGGCCGGATTGGACGGAAGGGTCGAGGGGGAACCGGTGGCGACCATCCCCGATGCAGGTGGCGCGAGGTATGCGCCCCGCGGGATGGTGCGCGCGCTAGTGCGGTTCGGCGTACTCGCCGGCCTCGTCATCGCCGGATGGCTGCTGGGCTCGGGTGTCGGCCACGCCAATGAGGATCGCGGACAGCCAGGCACCGGTTTGAGCCAGCTGGCCAGCGACCCGGTTGACATTGCCGCGTCATCTGATGGTGGGTCCAGCACTCAGCCCGGCCTGCCGTCCATCGTCGCGTCGTCTATGCACAGCGTGCTGTCCCACGCCCCACTACCTCGGCTGTCCGTCCAGCCTGTCGATGTTCTAAAACCGGTCGTACGCGCTGTCGGTGTGCCACGACCGCTGACGCAGGTCCTCGCAACGGTATCCCGCCCGATGTCCGCGCCCACCCAGCACAGCGCCGGTATCCGGTCGCAGCAGCCGACCCACGAACTCGCGGTGGTCCTGCCAACCGGGCCCGTCGTTCAGGCAGCGGCCGCGACGGCGCCAGCTCCACCGGCCACCTCCGCGCCTGTGGCGGTCCGCGCCCAGCCTCATGCTCCAGGCTGCGTCCCCGCCGATACCGCTGCCGATCCGCCGGCCACGGTATTGGCCTCAGAGGTGTTAGCCCGCGGTGGAGACCCGGCATCGCCGATCCCCACAAGTCCACCGGACAACGCCACCTGCACGATCGGCAGCGCCGCAGGCGGTGGCGGCACCAAGGGTTCGCCCGACCTCGCAGTACCTGAAAACGGGACCAATACAGGCGTGGCTCCGACGCGTCGCCTGGGGAATCTCAGCGGCAGCGACCTCCCACGATCGGCTGCTGAGCAGCCTTCCACCTCACCCGACTAATCTCGCGACACCCGGGTAGTCGCCGTTTCCGGCGACGGGTCCCACGGGTCGGCTTCGCCGATCCAAGGTCGACCAACCCTGCCGCAATGAACCCCCGATCTGTCCGACCGCGCCCGGGCGGATCGGGTTTACGGCCCCGGCGTCGCGTTGCCCCCGTGACGCCGGGGCCCTCATAATCAGCGTAAGTAATTCCGGGCAATTTTTACCGCAACCTGTTCCAAAACACGCCGCGACACACCCGATATTTCGCCACGTTGAGCCAATCTAAGGACGTGTGGCGCGCCAAGTCGCCAACCATGTATCGGTGGCAATCGTCGGGAGCAGGAGCATCCAGGCCTCGTCAATCCGCTGCCGTAGCCTGTGGCGGTTCTCCATTGCATCGCAGATCTGCCGGTGGCCGGCAAGCAGTGCGACGATCTGCCGGGCGACCAGTGCCGGGTCGATCCCTTCCCTGAGCAGGCCGGCTTGTGCGGCCTCGGCCAACAAAGCCGCAGCGTCGCGTTCGCCGCGGCCGTAGTGCGCGCGAGCGTCTTGGGCCCGCGTGGGCAGGTCGTTGAGTAGCCGCGTACCACCACGGGCAATCGGATCTTCAATCAGACGCCTGATCACCTCGTCGACGAGCGCCAACAGCGCCGAGAGCGGGTCCAGCCCGTAGCGGCTGACCTGCCCGCGAAGGCCTCCCCATCGCTGCATCATCTCAGCGATAACCGCCCGCGCAAGCGCCTCCTTAGAGGCGAAGTGAAAGTACAGCGCGCCCTTGGTCCCGCCGCTGTCGGCCAGCACGCTGTCCAAAGAGGTTGCGTGGTAGCCGTTGCGACCGAAGTGCTCGGCAGCAGCGGTTAGGATCGCCAGCCGAGTCGCCCGGGCCCGCGGCTGCAACGCGGCCCGGCCTGCGCTGGCATTGCTGTCGCCGGCTCCGGGTCGTTGCGGACCGGTGCTGGACATGACGCTGTGAAAGCTACCCGCCTTGCGCACTCTAGGCTGCATTTAGTTTTCATGTGGCGGTGCAAACACACCCACTGGTATGTTTCATAGGTGATGCTGCGTCCGTAATGAGCGACACACCGTAGGGATCAGCTCGTGTGGGGGTCCCGCGGGGGGTGTGGTCGCCCGGGGCGGTAGGGACGACCGTCCCGGGCGACCATCAACAACCACCGCCGGTTGCCGTGGGTTTGCTCGCAGCGACCCTGCCGGTGGTGGCGCACACGCTGGCCAAGTCGCTGTTGTTCTCGGCCGGCTCCGGGTTGGACGATGCGACGGCCACCAACGGTAGGACACCCCCGGTAGAGCTGAGACCGCCGTGGATGGGTGATCTTCATCTTGGGCTGTGCCGTCGCGGCAGGCCGGCATATGCGCCTACCTGGTCGCGTTGAACTAAGTGCAGCGCCACATGCCAGTCGGTGGCGTACTCATGCTCAGGCGTTGCACCGGGCCGGGGTCATTGCCCGATTTTGAGTCGTGCTCAGCGGGCGGCTGACGATCCTGCTTTCACGCCTGATCGTCAACCAGTGACCGCCCGCATAGACCTTGAGGAGCGCAGATGAAGTGGATCTATCAGATGAATCGGGTGCGGGTGTCCCGCGGTGACAAGCTTATTCTCAACGACGTCACCCTGACCTTCCTACCCGGTGCGAAGATCGGCGTGGTCGGCCCCAACGGTGCCGGCAAGTCCACGGTGCTGAAAATCATGGCGGGACTGGAACAACCGTCCAACGGCGAGGTCACTCTCGCGCCGGGCGTCAGTGTTGGGATCTTGCTACAGGAACCACCGCTGGATGAGACCAAGACCGTTCTGGGCAACGTCGAGCAGGGAGTGGCAGCGGCCAAGGCGATGCTCGCCCGCTTCACCGCGGTGACCGGACAGCTAACCGAGGAGTACTCCGAAGAGCTAATGGCGGAGATGGGCCAGCTACAGGAACAACTGGACTACCTCGGCGGCTGGGACCTGGACTCCCGGTTGGAGCAGGCGATGGACGCGCTGCGCTGCCCGCCGGGCGACGCCGACGTCGGCTCGTTGTCCGGCGGTGAACGGCGCCGGGTAGCCCTGTGCGCCCTACTGCTGCGGCAACCGGATCTGCTGTTGCTCGATGAGCCCACCAATCACTT
>JAODNG010000023.1 GCA_025465385.1 Pseudonocardiales bacterium | reverse complement strand
TCCGGTGGTGCAGGCCGTCGTCGTGCGCACCAGATCCAAGGGCGGCATCGCTCGGCAGGGGAAGTCGTCGAACCAGTCTGGCCCGATCGCGGGCGCGGGGTGCCGCAGACAGATGCGCGGAGCGGGGCGATGGGGATCGAACCCGCGTGGCCAGCTTGACGTGCGTGACCGTTGTTGACCCTAGCGGCTCTGGGAAGGAGCACGCGGGGGCACGCGCTTGGCGCAGGATCTGGGCTTTGCGGGTGCGTGAATGGGAGCTGATCGGTACATTGGTTGTGACCGTTGCGGTCAGACCTCCGGTGTCCAGAATTGAGACTAACGCCATGGCCGTCAGGTTGTACTTTCGAACCGCTTCACGGTGAGCATTGTGATCGGCCAACATTGGCCAGCGTTGGATCCGACTGCCGAGGACCTGCACACCAGCGTGCCGCCGCGAAGCTGAGAGAGAGGTGGCGGCATGGACGTTCCCGGCACGCTGAGAGCAGCAGCCCACGCACTCAGCGACCGCACCGACCTTGAACACGCAACTGCCCTCGCTGGTTTGCTGCAAAACCGTGCCGATGACATGGAACGCAACATCGCCATTTGGCGACGCACCGGGCAAGACGTCCCCGCCCTCATCGCAATGCACTACGGCGTGTACCTCACCGTTGCGCGAGCTGTTCTCTCTGATTCCGTTACGGCTGACCTATGCCGCACCGTCTCCAGGACCAACTAAACCCAACCCAGCACGACCCTCTTGCGTCCGTGGACGGGAGCAGCGGCTCATAGCCCCACGACAGCAGACTCATCGGCTCACCGCGATCCGCTGATCCCGCGCCGGCCTCCCGGAATATCTCCGGGAGTGTAAAGACCTCATCCTTATGGTGGCCCGGTCGCTGCCGGCCCTCCGGTGCTGGTTGCCCGCCCGGCGGTGCCCTGCTCGCCCTCAGCCAACCCATGACCCTCACCGACCGGCTCACCGCAGGGCTGTAGCCGGCGATCTCATCGGAGCACGCCATCCGACGACTGACCGGCTCCCTCGAGGATCGGCGGACCGATGACTTCAGGGACCCGCCGTCGTCGTACCTGTTGTATCTGTTGACTGTGGCCGAGCGGGCGACCGAGGAGGCGGTGCCTGCATGTGACGCGACTGCCGGCAGGGCTCCGTGCTGGATCGAGCTCATGACCAGCGAGGTGCCGCGAGCACGTGAGTTCTAGTCGCTCGGCGGCGCGGTCGTCGAGCTGGCGCAGGACACGCCCTACGGCCGGATCGCCGTCGTGACCGGCCCGATGGGCGCACCATCCCGAATCTTCATGACGGCGATCACGATATTGGAGGAGACCCGCTGATGCTCGACCTGAAGCCAGCCACCGACGCTCTCGCGGCGATCGCCGCGTGGTGCACGCGTGGGACATCGCGGTGTCGACCGGCCAGCGGTATGACGTCGAGCGGGTGCATGTCGAGGCGGCCCGTCAGTTCGTGCAGTCAAACGTCGATCAGAATCCGGACGGGGTCGAGGGCTTGTTCGGCCCAGCCGTCGCCGTGCCGGGGGATGCGTCACCGCTCGACCAGTTGCTCGGGCTGACCGGCCGCGACCCGTCGTGGCAGCCGGCTGCAACCCGCTGAGTGCAACCGGCGGCGCTGATCGACCCTCGCCGGGCTTGGCGGCCCGCTGCGCTCGTCAGAAGGGCAGCACAGAGACACCGCGCGAGACTGCGCTGGCGAGCGTGGCACGGATGCCTTCGTGTGGGGTGGCTGAGTAGGTCGTCAGCACTAGCTCGTGGCGGCTTCGGCGACCACTTCGAGGAGCGCCTGCGCGTTCGCACGGACCGGCACCGCGTGGCTGCTGGGTTCCGCTGTCATTCTTTCCGACTGTGGCGGCACCTTGTATGAGCCGCCTCGACGTACCAGCGATCGCCCACGGCATGCTGGCGGGCCGTGCTGGCGTCGATCAGCAGGGCGTGAATCGCGGCGCCCCGTCGAAACGCACTCCGGAGGCACCGATGTACGGTTCGGCTGTGGCGACTCTCAGCCTCCACGTTGTCGATAAGCAGCACGCGAGGCTGCTCCAGCACATCGCCGACGCCTGGGACCTACGGCAGACGATCCAGATTCCTCACGTGGTCTGGCCCGATGCCATCGTGCGTGGTGGGCAGGGAGTGATCGATGACTCCGAAACGGCTGTCCATCGCGCCCTCGACGAGGCGCTACGGGACCGGCTCGTCGTCAGACGCCGCATCACGTGGTGGCAGTGCCCGGAGCGCCACCTCAGCGATGCCGAGGTGGCCGAGGTTGACTGGAGCCGGATGCATCTGCTCGAGCGGACCACTCTCCGCAGCCAGGCCGAGCAGGTCGTGGCGGCAGGCCCTCCCAGGATTATCCGGTTCGTGGTGCGCGCTGAGGCGCTTGTGCTGCCGCCTTTCGGAGATGAGCTGTAATCCTCCCAGCGTGCAAACCTGTTTCAGGCAGCGGCACTAGGTTTTGACGTCTTTGCGTAGTGCGACGCGGGTTGCCGGAATGTGCGCGCGGCCTCGTGTCATCACCAGGTGGAGGTCTCGCAGGCGTGTGAGGTCGTCGAGTGGGTCGCCATGGGCGACGATGATGTCGGCGCTGTAGCCGGGGGCGATCCGGCCGGTGGTGGGCAGTCCGACGGCTTGGGCGGTCTTTGTGGTGGCGATCTCGATGATCTCGCTGGCAGATAATCCCCAGTCAGCGAGGCCTTCGAGGGCGGCGGCGGTGTCGGTGAAGGGGCTGAGCCCGGCGTCGGTGCCGATGATCATGCGTACCCCTCGGTCGTTCATCCAGCGCACCCGCCCGATGATGTCCTTGGCGCGTTGCTCGCCGAGGCGGCTGGC
>JAODNG010000486.1 GCA_025465385.1 Pseudonocardiales bacterium | reverse complement strand
GCCAGAGGCCCGCGTGGTGTACGTCGACAACGACCCGGTGGTGCTCGCACACGGAAGAGCGCTGCTTGTGGAGAATGAGCAGACCCATTTCAGCGCTGCCGACATCTTCAAGCCAGAGCAGATTGTCAATGACGCGGTTGTGCGCAAGTACCTTGACTTCTCTGAGCCGATCGCACTGTTCCAGATTGGAACACTGCACCACCACGACGGTGAGCGCAGCCCACAGAGCATCATGGCTGAGTACATCGACGCCCTGCCGTCGGGCTCCTATGTGGCACTGAGCCACTTCTTCGATCCTGAGACCATCCCCGAGTTGAGCGAGCTCGCCCGGAAGATGGAAAAGGTCTTTATGCACAGTCCGATGGGCAGCGGTAGGTTCCGCACCCGCGCCGAGATCGAGGGAATGTTCCCAGGTCTGGAACTAATCGACCCCGGCCTGATCGAGTGCGTCAACTGGTGGCCTGACGGCCCGCGGATCAAGCCATTGGACCCGGTGCAATACTGCATCGTCGGAGCCGTCGGGCGCAAACCCTGAACGGGTGCTAGCTAAATCTCAGCGCGCACCTTCATGAGGAATTGCCGGGTGTGGTCAGGAGTGTAGGCGTCCACCGTCAGCCGATCGAAAACTCTGCCGTACAGCTCGGTGTCGGATCGCTTGTCCAGGTAGAGCGCGCCGCTGAGATGTTCGATGTAGACCACGTCTGGCAGCTCCGGCTCAGCGAAGCGCAGCGAGGTGAAGGAGCCTTCGGCGGCATAGCCGCTGAACTGGTACGGCACCACCTGCAGGGTGACGTTGGGCCGCTTGGTGAGTTCGATGAGGTGCTCGACCTCGTCCAGCATCACCCGCCTGCCGCCTATTGGCCGGTGCAGCACGGACTCGTCGATTACTGCCCACAGCTTGGGTGGATCTGGCCGGCCAAGCAGCGCCTGTCGCCGCATCCGCATCCCGACCTGGCGTTGCACGCTTTGGGTCGCCATGGGAGACCAGCCGTGACTGATGATTGCTTTCGCGTAGTCCTCGGTCTGCAACAGGCCAGGGACGAACTGCTGTTCCCACGTCTGGATCCGGGAGGCCGACTCCTCCAGCCCGAGGTAATCCTGGAACCAGTCGGCCACCAGATCGATGTAGCGATGCCACCAGCCCGGTTCATTGGACCGCTTGACCATCTCGAGGAACGCTTCACGCTTCTCGGGATCTGTCACTCCGTACATGGTGAGTAGATCGGTCACGTCGCGCGGCTTGAAGCTGACCCGGCCGAGTTCTAGACGGCTGATCTTCGACTCGGAACTACGGATTGCGAAGCCGGCCTCCGCCCGCGAGACCTCGGCGGCCTCCCGCAGCCGGCGCAGCCGAGCGCCCAACATGATGCGACGGGCAGTAGGGCTACCGCGCTGGTCGCCACCATCACCGGATGTCTCAATAGGACCAATCGGCGCCACGCGAAACCTCCGGGGTATGCAGCCCGACCAGTGCCCCACCGGCGGTAGAGCACGATCAACGCGGCATCAGCTTACATCGACGCGACTAAGGCGGGAATTAACGACGGCGGCGGACCAAGCGGATGATCAGATAAATGACGATGACCACGTTGAGGGCCAGGCCGCCCATCTTGAGTCCGGTGGGATGCTTCAGCAGCTCCTGCACCTCGGGAAAGAGCAACAACGCCGTCGACACCACGGTGAGGTACTCGGCCCATTGTCGACGACGGAACAGGCCATAGCCCTCCACCGCCTCCAACACTCCGTACCCGATGGCGATCGACCCGTCTCGCTGGGCCTGGCGTCCTCCGAACCCGGCCAGCCGCGAGATCAGCCGGCCAGTCTCGTTGCGGCTCGGGTCGAACCCGATCTGCTCGGCGAAGCGCCGTGCCACATCCGCCCAGTCCGTGTGAGTATGCGTCAGCAGAATCAGGCCGACGCCGATCAGGACCACCGCCCGAAGCGCCCGCTCCACCGCGAGCACCGGCAGCAAGCGGCTCTGGTCGCGATCGCCGTTACTCCGAGCGGACCGCGCCGGCGCCTCAAGCCTGCGTGGTGGCACCGCCGCTGACGCCATGACGACCTCCCTGTCGGGACTGCCACTCAATTCTCGGCAACGACGTTATTTCGCCCGGTGCATGACGACACCAGGAGGTGCCCGGCCGGACGGATGGCAGTGAAGGTTCCGTCCGGCCGGGCAGCGGAGGGTGAGACTTAGCCGTGAAAAAAGTCCTTGACCTTCTCGGCGGCCTGCTTGATCTTGCCCTCGGCCTGGTCGACCTTCCCCTCGGCTTCGAGGTCCTCGTCGCCGGTGGCCTTGCCGGTGGCCTCCTTGAGCTTGCCCTTCAGCTCTTCGGCCTTGTTCGAGATCTTGTCTCCGATACCCATCAGATGCTCCTTCGTCAGATTCGGTTACCCAGTCAACGGATCCTGCACGGTCAGCTGTTCCTGCCCAACAGACGTCGCAGCACCAGCAATACAGCCAGTAGAGCCACTACGGCTGGCACCGGCCGTTGCCGCACCGCCGCCATCACCTGTGAGAGACGCCCGACCACCGGGGCGGGGAGC
>JAODNG010000529.1 GCA_025465385.1 Pseudonocardiales bacterium | reverse complement strand
CCCACCGCCAACCTCGACCAGGCGGCCCGGAGGGAGTTCGCTGATCTGATCAAGCGGCTGGGCATGACGACGCTGATGGTCACCCACGAACTGCCCAACGCGCTGGAGCTGTGCCCGCGCGCGCTGGAGATCGACCATGGGCAGATCGTCGCCGACGGGCCCACCAGGGAGTTACTCGCCGACACCGGGTTCATGAGCGCCCACCGGCTGGAGCTTCCCGCCGGCTTCAACCCACTGGGCGCATGATGTTTGGACACACGCCCGCCGACCAGGGTGAGCCTGACGTCGACGCGCTGCTTGGGAGCATGCGCCCAGAGCTGCGCGAGGGCGGCAGCGGACCGGGCACAGTGATGCCCGATCGCACCAGGCAGGCAATGCCCAGCGGCGAAGACGGTTGGGTGTACACACCAGATCAGGCAACGGCAGAAACACTTGAGAACACCTCGCACTTAGTGCTTCCTGCGCCGCCACTGCCGGGCTGTAAGCAGGATCCAATCCCGGAGAAACCAACACCAGCACAACACCGCAACACCCAGCAGAACTCGCCTTGCGACCCGCACAGCAACCCCCTGCCAGCGATCTACCACCCATACACAGCATTGAGTATGACGTCGAGATCCGCAAGATCATCTGCTCGACCAACGCGATTGAGTCACTCACCCCCGCTACCGCCTGCTTGTCTCGCGATCCAGCACCGGTGGCGGTCGACCACCAACGCCGGCCACCGTGCGCCCCAGCGCGCATGTCGGCATGCGCGATCGATGAGCAGTCACATCGTCGTCGTTGGCAGCGTGCCTCCCAGTTTCACGCTCGGCAAGGGCGTGTGGGCCATCGGGTGCTCGCGGTGCCACCACACCTTCACCGACCATGTCGTCGGCCTCATTCGCGGTCTGATGACGGTGACCAACCAGGCGGCTCGGAGGTCGTCACTCTCGTCGATGCCGCCTGGGGCAGCGAACTAGTCCGCCCACTCAACTTTCGCGGACTGCGTTCCGTACCTGCGCTCACGGGCGGGTCACCCAGGTTGCAGGGCTCCGAGCTGACGCATCATGCCAAGATCATCCCGGACCGCCCAGCGCTCGGCGATGCGTCCGTCGACGAGGCGATAAACGAACACGACCTCCCTGGCATAGGGACCCTCGGGTACCTGCATGCCGAGGAAGATTCCTCCTGGCCAGTGGCCGCAGCGCACCCCGTGCTGCACCACGCGATCGTTTTCCGCGACGACAACGAGGTCTTGCCATCGGTCGCTACGCAATTTCCGCCCGGCCGTGGCCAGGAACTCTCGGGTTCCTTCCAGACCGGCGGGTCGAGTGGGGGCCAACGCGTGGTTGACCATGTCGGGAGTGCACAGCTGGTCGAGCTGTTCGAGATCGCCGCTGTGGACGAGTGCGTCGAACCGCTCCACGACGATCTTGTTCTGCTGCGGACTCATCGGGATCACCACCTTGATCTAATTTCGTGAGAGCATCACTCTCTTGGTGAGAGTGTTACTATCATTAATGTGAGTGTCAAGAGCCGTGGTTACGACAACACCCGCCGCCAGGCGCAAGTCCGCCGCACCCGCGCCGAGGTCGTGGCCGCCGCCCGAGATCTGTTCGTGCAACGGGGATACGCCGCGACCACCATCGAGGCGATCGGGGAAGCCGCTGCCACACCGCTGGCGACCGTCTACCGGCTATTCGGGTCCAAGCGAGGCATCCTCGCCGCAGTGCTTGACACGTCCTTCGTGGGCGATGACGAACCCATCGCCATGCACGAGCGGCCAGCCGTACGGGCTGCGTTCGCTGAGACCGACCCACGTCGACTGGTCACCGGCTTCGCGCACGTCTGCCGCGAACTCCTCGACCGTTCCGCGCCAATCCAACAGGTCCTTCGCGGCGCAGCCACCGCCGATCCCGAAGCCGCGGAGCTGCTCGCTGTGGTCAACAGCCAGCGGCTGGAAGGGCAGTCGAGGATCGCCCACGCACTGGCGGTACGCGGCGCCCTCGCCGACGGCGTCGACGAACCCGCCGCAGCCGACACCATCTACGCCCTGATGGCACCCGAGATGCACCACATCCTCACTGTCGAGCGAGCCTGGAGTGGTGATCGGTACGAACGCTGGCTCTCCCAGGCGCTATGCGCCCTTCTACTCGAGGGCCACTCTTCTGGCCAGCCGACATAGGCCGTGCAGGCCCCCGTAGTGTCAGACCGTTACGCTAGAATCGCACACATGTTCGATACCGACACTTTGGCCCCGGGGTTGCTTCCCGGTGTGGCCTGGTCGCAGTTCGAGCCCTCCGGCCTGCTCACCGATCTCCTCGCCAGCCTGGATGTGGGCCGGCTGGACGCCGACGACGCGCTGGAGACCGCAGCGGCGTGGGAACGGCTGGTGGCGCACGCTCAAGCCCAACAGTTCCGGGCGTTAGCCCGATTCGCCAGCCTGCGTCAGGCCCCCGACTTGGATGAGTTCGCCGCCGACGAGGTCGCCCCGGTACTGCACCTTTCCCGCGGCACCGCGGGTGCGCGGCTGGACTTCGCCGCCCCGGCTGTCCACGCAGCTGCCCGACACGCTGGCCGA
>JAODNG010000513.1 GCA_025465385.1 Pseudonocardiales bacterium | reverse complement strand
CGTTCGGCCACTAGCAGCTCGTCGAAGTCCTTGACCTCCCGCACGTCAGCCTCCGGAGGCGGCGAGTCCGGCCGCGGGCTGGGAAAGCGCACCATCAGCGGCGGGTGCCCGATCAGGACGAGTCCGTGAGGTCGCAGGTCCGGTGTGGGCCACGCGCTGATCAGCAGATACGGCGCCTGTGGCGAAAATAGGGCACCGATGTCCCGCAGCGTTTCTTCGGGGTGGGTCAAAGGCTGGACCAGGACAACCGGGTTGGTCAGCGCTCCACGATCACCGATCCAGCCTCCGGCCCATCGCGGCCCGGATCGCCACGGCCGTCCAGCGCCGCGGGCGACCCGCACCGGCCAGGAAGCATGCACCAGCACGGCTTGCCGGACCAGGGTGTCGCCGGCTGCGAGGTCCGGCTCCCATCCCGTCGTGAGGTGCTCGCTCTCCTCCGGCGGCATCGACGTACTCATCCTCGTCACGATGACGGCAGGTGCGCAATCCAGCAAGGCTCAGATCACGACCTCCGACGGAGCCGCCGGGTGTCCGAAGACGGTCGAAGACCAAGATCGCTGGCGGGTCTCAATTTTGGCTCTCTCACTTCGCGGCGATACAGACCACCTGCGGTTGCAGCCGTCGCCCAAGCCGCACGTCAGCGAGCGGCAACCTCGGCGCAGCGCAAGCCGGGTCCGACGTCCAGCCGCGCCACGGCTCCAGGGGGCTCGTCGCGCCAACGGAGTTGGGTCGAAGATCGCGACACACCCGTCTCGACGTGGACGACCGTCGGTCGGCCTCACCCCGCGCTTCGGACGCAGAAACGCTGGAGAACGCACTCACATGTCACGTGAGCCCATCTCATACAGTCCACCGGCGTCGACCGCACAGAGTGCGTCGCCGAGCGCCGGCAGGCCAAGCGCTTTAAAAGCGCGGGCAACCTGGCTCCGGTATTTTATGATATCAGTTTTAATCGCATCGATATCACTCGGGACACACTCCACAACTGCTCGTGCGATCGACTCAGCCACTTCACCCGGAGGCTTATTCTGACTGATTCCGCGCAAGTACACGTAGTTCGACGCGAGGCAGCCGACTGCTCGGCCGACGAAGGCTATTGCGGGGATTTCGGCAACCCCTAAAGGTCCGCCCGCCGCTCCCATTTTGAGAAAACCCTCTTCCTGCAGACGCCGCCGGATCCGGGACTCTATCGATGGGCGATCGCCCGTGGACAGAATATCGTCGGGAATTGACGCGAGTGCTCGATCGAGCACTTCCAGCTCCGGCTCCGATAGTTGAGCATACGATGCGAAGTCTGTCCCTTGTGGTTGAGTCATTGTTTGCGCCTCCATGTTTGCCAGCCTTGACCCGCGCCAGATACCCTAGCGACCACTCCAGTGAGTCCGCAGACTCGAACCCGCTCGGCCTGCGGGCCGGGTCGTCGGTCAGCCACCGCCGCCGGCTGGTGCGGGAGTAGCACCGCCCCCGGCCGTCGCGGCGGCGGTGTCGAACCGCTTGGTAGCCGCGTCGAGGTCGGCCAGCGCCTTTCCCTGAGCATTGAAATCGCCCGCAGCCTGTGCTGCTCGCAGGCGCTTGAGCGCATCGGCAATGTCAGCAACGGCTTGACGCATGCTCTGACTGGCCGCTCCGGCGCCGGCCGACGCAGGGAGTTGCGTCGCACTCTGATTCGGCGCTGGGACCAGTTGGTCCGGCGAGGTGGTGGCATCGCCGGCGCCGGCACCGAAAACCTGGTTGAGCGCCTCGCGGAGGGTCGGGGCGTAGCCGATGCGGTCGCCGTAGGCCACCAGCACCCGGTTCAGCTGCGGAAACGCCGCTTGCTGGTTCGCTCGCTCGATATAGACGGGCTCCACGTACAGCAGCCCGCCGCCGACCGGGAGAGTGAGCAAGTTCCCATAACGCACATCGGTCTCAGACTGTCGCAGCAAATTCAGCTCCGCGCTCACTTGCGCGGAAGACACGAATCTGTTTTGAACTTGCTCTGGACCCAGCGTCTGAGAGTCACCGGGCAGCTCGAGCACCCGGATCTTTCCGTAATCTTGCGGGTCTGATCCTGCTGAAATGTAGGCGGCCAGAAACGGCCGGCGTAGGCTGACCAGCGCGCTGGTGAGCTGGAACTCAGCTGGCCCTCGACCGATTGGCGGACCGGCCAGCACATAATACGGTGGCTGGTCCACTCCCTGCTGATTCTGCGTCGGATCGGTGGGAACATTCCAGAAGTCGTCGTTGGTGAAGAACACCGACGGATTGTTCACATGATAACGCGCGAGCATCTCCCGCTGTACCTTGAACAAGTCTTCCGGATAGCGGAAGTGCTGCCGCAGCTCGTTGCTGATCGCACTAGCCGGCTGCACGGTGCCGGGGAAGACGTTCATCCACGTCCGCAGTACCGGATCGCTCTCATCCATCGCGTACAGCCTTACGGTGCCGTCATACGCGTCGACCGTGGCCTTCACCGAGTTGCGGATGTAGCTGATCTCGTCATCCGGCAGCCGGGATACCCCGGTCAGCGAGTCTGTGGTTGCCTTGCCCAACACGGTCCGCTGGGCGTACGGGTAGTTGTCCAGCGTCGTGTAGCCGTCGAGGATCCACTCGATCCGGCCGTTGATCACAGCCGGATAAGGGTCGCCGTCGACGGTGAGCCACGGCGCGACCTTCTCCACCCGATCCCTCGGATGCTGATTATAGATGATCTTCGAGTCCGGCCCGATCGCCTGATTGAAAAGGATGTTGCGCTCGCCGTAGTAGGCGGCGAACATCAGCCGACTCGCCCAGCTCCCCAGCGCTACCCCACCCTTGCCTTGATAGGTGTAGTTCTCCGGGCGGCCGTCGAACTCCCGAGCAGCTGCCCCAGGGTTCCCGCCGACGATCGCGTAGTCGTCGATCAACTCACCGAAGTAGATCCGCGGCTGTTGAACCGGGATATCGCCTTGTCGCGAGGTGTCCGACACGGTGAACACGGGGTAGCCGCCCTCCCCGGAGCCGGCGTCTTTCAGCGCGGAGTTCACGGTATTGGCCGGGGCGGCGACGAAGCCGTTGCCGTGGGTGAAGGTGAGGTGCTGGTTGATCCAGGTTCGCTGATTCTCAGCCAACGACGCCGACTCCAGCTCACGGACCGCAACGATGTAATCCTGCGTCTTACCATTGACCGTGTAGCGGTCGACGTCGAGCTTGTCCGGGAAACCGTAGAAGTTCTCCCTTTGCTGCAGCTGGGTGAAGGTGGGAGACAGCACGCTGGGGTCCAGCAGCCGCACGTTGCCGATCGTGGCGGTGTCGTCCTGGACGTCAGCCGGCGACGCATTGCTTCGCCCGGAATATTGGGAATACACGACCTGTCGATCGGTGATGCCGTACGCCGTCCGAGTGGCGGCGATGTTGCGCTGGATCGACGGCGCCTCGCGGATGTTCGCGTTGGGCCGGACGACGAACTGCTCCAGGACCGCCGGCCACGCCGCGCCGACCAGAATACTGGACAGCAACAGCAGTGCGATGGCGATAGCCGGCAGTTGCAGATTGCGCAGCACCGCGCCAACGAAGAAGGCGATCGCGCAGATCACCGCGATACACATGAGGATGATCTTGGCGGGAAGTACTGCGTTGAGGTCGGTGTAACTGGCCCCGGTGAACAGCGGGTTACGTCGGGAAAACAGCAGCTCGTAGCGATCCAAGAAATAGCCCACAGCCTTGAACAGCACGAAAGTGCCCGCCAGTATCCCGAGCTGGACCCGGGCCGGGCCGGAGAGTTGCCCGCCACGGCCGGCCAGCCGCAGACCACCGAACAGGTAGTGGGTAAGCAGCGCACCGAGGAAGGAGATCACTACCGCGAGAAAGGCCCAGCCCAGCAGCCTCCGATAAAACGGCAGCTCGAAGGCATAGAAGCCGACATCCTTGTGGAACTGCGGATCGGACACGCCGAAACTGGCGCCATGTATGAACATCTGCACCGTCTGCCAGTCAGCCAGCGCGGACAGCCCGGCGATCAGGCCGACCAGTACCGGCACACCGATTCCCACCACGCGCAGGCGCCCGACGATGGCTGTGCGGTACCGCGCCACCGGATCTTCCGGCCCCGCTACCGGCACGAACACCGGCCGGGTGCGGTAAGCGACAACGATGTTCAGCGCCAGCAGCCCACCGACAACCAGTCCCACAATGAGAAACTGAACGAGACAGGTGACGAGGACGGTGGAGAACACTGACCGGAAGCCCACCTCACCGAACCACAACCAGTCCACGTAGGTGTCGATCAGCCGCGATCCGATGATGAGCGCGGCCAGCGTAGCGGTGCCAACGATGATCAGAATCCGACCGCGTCGAGAAAGCGCGGGAACTCCGACAGGTTGCCGGTTGGCCACAGAACACTCTCCTGGCGACGACAGTGGTGCAGTGCGGACCCGCTGGCGCAGCCGGTGCCACGTCGGGTGAGTCCTGTCTGTCCAACTCTACGGAGCCCCTCAGGGTTCCGATCCTGGTGCCCGCACCGCTACTGACGGTTTCCGCCACCGATGCGACGATGGTGCAGTGAGCGAGCCACCGCCGTACCTATCCGCGTTGTCTCATGCGCTGCCTGCCACCGCGCGCGAGGTCGAAGAGTTCGTGGCAGCCGCCGGGTGGGACCAGCCGCCGCAACTGTTCGCTTTGGTAACGACAGCGACTTTGCTGGCCAGCCAACCAGAACTCGCCGAGCAGCTGGACGGGCAGGCCCCGCTCACCCCAGTAGCCCAGGACGCCCTGCCCGAGGGTGAGCTCGATGCTGCGCTGGCCGGCATCGAATGGCCTGACTCGGTCGCCGGGTGCGCGTTAGCGCAAGAAATCGTGGTACTGCCGCCGGAGGCGGAAACTGCTCTCGGCGAGCTGCCCGACGACCCCGAGCAGGCCCGTCGCGCCGCTGCCGCGCATCCACAGCGGCGGGAAGGCAGGCTGGTCGCTGCTGTGCTGCGGGGCGGCGTGGGAGCGTGCGTATTGCGGCTACGTGCCGATCCGAAAGACGATGTCAGCCGGGACGAGGTCGTGGAGGATCCACAGCTAGCCCCCAATCTGCTCCACGCATTGCTGGCTACCTTGGGTTAACAGCCGGTTGGCTGCCGGCCCGCCCGAATCGCGTCCAGCGCGTGCACCGCGTCCGCCAGGGTGCCCACCCGCACCAACCGCAGCCCCGCGGGGGCGCGCTGGACAGCCTCGGTGCAGTTCTCGGCGGGCACCAGGAACACCGACGCACCCGCTTCCCGAGCGCGAATCATCTTCAGCGGGATGCCACCGATCGGACCTACTTGACCTGCCGGGGCAATCTCGCCGGTGCCGGCCACGAAGGTGTTATTCGTGAGCGCGCCCGGTGTCAATTTGTCCACGATCGCCAGCGCGAACATCAAACCCGCCGAGGGGCCGCCCACGTCGATCAGGGTGATGTCGATGGTGAAATTCACGTCGGGAGCCTCGGTCACCCCGATGCCCAGGTAGCCCCGGCCTGGTTGGGTACCCGCGCCGAGCGTGATCGCCGCCTGCTGCGGTGGACTGTCGCCGCGCTGGAAGCGGACCTCTGCGACCTGGCCCGGGTGGCTACCGGCGAGCAGATCGACCACCTGTTGCGCGCTGAGCAGCAGGTGCCCGTCGACGGCCAGCAGCCGGTCGCCGGCGGCGAGCTTGCGGTTCGCGGCGCCGTTGGGAACCAACTGACCGACCACGACCTTGGTTGGATAACCCAGATAGCGCAGGGCCGCCACTTTCGCGTTGGCCTCCGAGCCTTGGAACATCTCCTTGTTCTGCTTCTCGACCTGCTGCTCGGACAATGCCGGCGGGAAGATCTCGTCGCGGGGAAGCAGCTCGCTGCTCGCCGATATCCACAGCGCGAGCGCCCCGTAAAGAGTTACGTTGTCGACCACCGACACTGTCGTCATGTTGAGGTGGCCGCTGGTGGGGTAGGTCTGAGTGCCCTTGATGTCCACCACTGTCTTGCCTGCCACGACACCCAGCGTGTTGAACGTGGGCCCGGGGCGAAGCGCGACGTAAGGCACCGTCGCGAACGCACCCAGCAACCCGAGCGCCATGGCCAGTCCGAGGCTGACCATCAGAGTCCAGGTTCGCCGGGTCACGGCCGAACAGCGTACGTGCCGACGTTCCGCGTACCGTGGAGACATGAGCGACATGCCCTTCGGCTTCGGCTCGCAGGACCCTCGGGACCCTGACCGGAGGAACCCTCCCGAAGACGGCGGCGGCTCCGGCGCCGATCCGGCCAACCCCTTCGCGGCCTTCGGTGCCGGCGGCTTCGACGTCGGTGCGCTGGGCCAGATGCTCACCCAGCTGGGCCAGATGCTCAGCCAGGGCGCCGCTGGCGGCGGCGGTCCGGTGAACTACGACCTGGCCAAGCAGATGGCGGTGCAGAAGCTGTCCACGACCGGGCTGCCCTCGGCCCAACAGGCGACCGCGATCAGCGACGCGGTGCGGCTGGCCGAGGTGTGGTTGGACCCGGTGACGACACTGCCCGCCGGGACCCACAGCAGTGCCGCGTGGGCGCCGCGGGACTGGGTAGAGAAAACCCTGCCCACCTGGCAGAGGTTGTGCGACCCGGTGGCCCGTCGGATGGCCGGCTCATGGATCGAAGCGCTACCCGACGAGGTCCGCCAGGCCGCCGGTCCGCTGGTGGCGATGGTGGAGCAGATGGGCGGGATGGCGTTTGGCTCGCAGCTCGGCTCGGCGCTGGCCCAGCTCGGTGGCGAGGTGCTCACTTCCACCGAGATCGGGCTGCCGCTGGGTCCGCTAGGCCTGGCTGCGTTGCTGCCGGCGGCAATCGAGCAGTTCGCTACCGGGTTGGGCCGCAAAGGTTCAGAGGTGACCGTTTTCCTCGCCGCCCGCGAGGCCGCGCACCACCGCCTGTTCGGGCACGTGCCGTGGTTGCGCCAACGGCTGCTGGACACCGTCGAGGAATTCGCCCGCGGCATCCGGGTGGACTCTGAAGCGCTGCAGGAGCTCGCCCGCCACATCGATCCGACCGATCCGCAGAGTATGGATCAGCTGATCTCTTCT
>JAODNG010000506.1 GCA_025465385.1 Pseudonocardiales bacterium | reverse complement strand
GAACGTGTCCAACGCCAACTGGCCTCTACCAGTGAACTCCGGGCGCCAGGACAGACCTACCACTCGGGCCGACGCCCTTAATATCCTCGCTACCGGCGTCCAACTCATAAAATCGATCCCTTGCTGGCTAAGCCGGTCGGTCGCCGGGCGACGGTCGCAGCTGCGGCTGGCCAGTCGTGATGGCACTCATTGCCGGCTGTGGGCCGGGACCGGCCGACGGGACCGCAGGAGCGTGGCCGCTCGTTCAGCGATCATGATCGTGGTCGCGTTGGTGGGGGCGCGAACGATGGTGGGCATCACCGAGGCGTCGACCACGCGCAGCCGGGTCAGGCCGTGCACCCGCAGCTCGGTGTCCACCACGGCGTACGGCCCGGTGCCCATCGCGCAGGTGCCGACCGGGTGGTAGAGGGTCTGGCAGTCGGCGCGGACGTAGTCGGCCAGCTCAGCGTCGGTGTATACGGCCGGCCCGGGCGTCTGCTCGGTGAGGCTGTCGCCGGCGAGCGGGGCGGTGGCCACGATCCGGCGGCCCAGCCGGATACCGTGCAGCAGGACGGCCAGATCGTGCGCCCCGGGATCGGAGAGGTAGCCGGCGTGGATGGCTGGCTTGGTCGCGGGGTCCGGGCTGGCAAGCTGGATGCGTCCACGGGCATAAGGCTGCAGGGCGACCGCGCCGATGATGAGGCCGTGACCGGGGGATGGCTGCAGGCCCTTGGCGGGGAACAGCACCGGGGCGAAGAGCAGCTGCAGATCGGGGCCCGGCAGCTCCGGGTAGGTGCGGATGAAGGCGTGTGCTTCGGCGACGTTAGAGGTCAGCGGTCCCCGGCCGGCGAACAGAAACCGCAGCAGGTGGGCCAGTCGCTTGGTGGCGGGAAACGTCTCGGTGCGGCCGACGGTAATGCGTATCCTGCTGACCGGGTGGTCGGCTAGGTTGGTGCCGACGCCTGGGTGGTCGTGCACGACGCTGATCCCGAAGTTGTGTAGTTGACGCGTGGGGCCCACGCCCGACAGCAGCAGCAGGTGCGGTGAGCCGACCGCGCCAGCGGCCAAGATCACCTCCCGGCGGGCCTCGGCGACCTCGATCGGGCCGTTGTCGCGGCGGTACTGCACACCCACCGCTCGGCGCCGGTCAAGCAGCACCCGACTGGCCTGGGCGCCGGTGCGCACCGTCAGGTTGGGGCGACGGCGGGCCGGGTGCAGAAACGCGGTGGCGGTGCTTTCTCGCCGGCCCCGCCACTGGGTGACCTGAGTCAGGCCCACGCCATCCAGGCGGACGCCGTTCATGTCGGGGTTGGCCGCGATGCCGCAGCCGACGGCGGCGTCGACGAACGCGCGCGACAGGGGGTGCGGGTCGCGCAGGTCGCTGACGTGCATCGGCCCGTCGGCGCCGTGGTAGGGCGAGCGGCCCCGCGAATTGTGCTCAGAGCCGACGAACGCGTCGAGCACGTCCTGATAGCCCCACCCCGGGTTGCCGGCCGCAACCCAACCGTCGAAGTCGGCCCGGTCGCCGCGGACATAGACCTGGGCATTGATTGACGAGCAGCCACCTAGGGTGCGCCCGCGCGGCCAGTAAACCGACCGCCCGGCGATCTCGCTGGCCGGCACCGTCGCGTAATCCCAGTCGACCTCAGTGTGAAACAGCTTGCTAAACGCCGCCGGGATCCGGATGTCCCGTTTGCGGTCGGCCGGACCGGCCTCCAGCAACAACACCGTCGTTGCCGGGTCTTCAGACAACCGAGCAGCCAGCACACAGCCCGCTGAGCCAGCCCCGACAATCACATAGTCATACGACATGGGCGCCTCAGCTCCCGACTGCCACCCGGCGCAGCAGCGTGCACCAAAGCAGAGAGCCGCCGACCGCTGTCAGATACCACGCGTTGCGGATCGTCGCCGCCCATCCCGCGATCATTCACACCGATCAACTCACCAGCAGGCCCAGCCGCGGCCGTGGCGCGAATGTGGCGGCCCGGCCCCCTCGGGGGGTGGGGGCCGGGCCGCAAAGGGGACCAAGGACCGCGCGGCGAGAGTCACCGCAACCAGGTATCCCAGTCTCCCATCTCAGGGTTGGCTAGTGAGAGCGAACATCATGACAACGTGATAATCGGCCGGTGCGCACTGATGTGTAACCGGAGCCACTATTGTTCACGCAGTCCCGCTCGCATTGTACGTCTCTTATTTCATTGCGTGAAACTTTTGAGTCACTCACCGTTAGTAAATGTCCTTACCGCAACCAGGGGACTACAGAATGTGCTGAGACGCTGCGTGAGGGGTTCTGCGGTCTGTGTAGTTCTATAGGCCTCTACGTGGCGATATCAGGGACGTCAATGCCGAGTCCGTGTAACACTGCGGCACAGCGGGCGATAGCCACGTCGGGAACGGGCCGCCCCCCCGAGATTGGTGGACCGGAAGTGCCTCACTTGTAGGTCGCCGCTCGGCCCAGTTCCGCCTCCTCGGCTGGAACCCAACGTAAACAAAGGACGGTCAAATGATGAGTACGGATTCGGGTGTGGAAATTGGCTTCCGCTGAGCATCTTTTGCAGTCAATC
>JAODNG010000480.1 GCA_025465385.1 Pseudonocardiales bacterium | reverse complement strand
GCACCGCCCATAGTTTGATCATGAACTTGGATCCCCGTGGGCTGCCTGCCCCGGCGTTGACCTAGAGCCGGCGGTGCTCACCGGTCGCTCTGTGGGCGCTTGGCGTCGGACGTGGTGCACCCGAAAGGGCGTCACTCGTTGAAGCATGGCAGCAACCGCGGTGACCAAACAGGGGTCAAATGACTACAGGGAGTAACATGAAGCATGATACGGTACGTAAGCGGGCCAGGGCAGTGACCTTGTCCCTCTTGTGGTAGCGACACCTCGGGCGTAGCAGCCGTGGAGGTGATTGCCGCGAGCCCGCGATGGTGCAGCCGGACAGTCAAAGCGGCGGCTCAGCCCAAGAACCGGGCTGGGACCAGCCGGACCCGACGCCCACCTCCACCCCCACCCCCGCCCCCGTCCCTCTTCCCGTACCGCTCCCCTCCGTCCCGTGAGTTCCCGGTTGGGCTTGCTTCATGCGGACGCGGCACCTTCGATGGCTGTCGCCCACGGCCTCGCCCGAGTGCTGCGCTCGGCTGGTTACGGTTCCCAGAACCTCGGACCGCGAATTGAGCGATCGTGAGTCTGGGGCGGCCCCACACGGCGCTGGCCGACGCCTTCGAGCGGACCTCAACGATCTGAGCCAAGGCCTCATCCGCTCCCGGCTGTCCGCGCACGTACGCGCGGTGCGGGTGTCGATTGACGTGGGAATCTTCGTCACCCGCACCGTCCCACGCGCCATCGTGCGGCACCTGATCCGGGCTAGATGACTTCGCCTTCCGATGTAGGCGAATTATCGAAGTTGATCAGTACTTAACCGTCCTCCCAGGCTGAACGTCACAAGACGGCGCTCGCCGAACGGAATTTTTCATGAGGCCTCCCTGGTCTTAAGCGTCGAGTCGACACCCCACCCACCGGCCACCGAAGGCAACCGACCCGCGGTAGGTCTGCGGCCACGGCGCCTTGGCCAGCCAACCGAGTCTCAAGGTGATCGTCGCCAGTAGCAAGACCACCCGCAGCGGCGTCCAGAACCAGTGCCGACCCAGCACCGCGTGCCGGCCCAGCGGGTCACCCAGGACCCGGCTGGCTCGCGCCGCACCCGATCCGATCAGCGGGGAATCACCGCTGCGAGGAGGTCAGTGTGCGCGCATCGCAGCTTAGGCTGTCGAGGTCGCCAAGGGTGCGGCGTTGGTCTTTACGAAGCCGCCTCAATCAACGTCCCGATCACTAGCCCGGCCCGTTGTTGCCGGACCCGCCGACGCCCGGCCCGCCGTCGCCCGGCCCGCCGTTGCCGGACCCGCCGTCGCCCGGCCCGCCACACCCGAAGGGGAAACAGGGATCCTGTTGGGGCGACCCGTGGTGCCGCGTCGGCGGGTTGATCTGATCGGGAATCGGCGTATCGAACTGGTCGCCCTGCTGGTCGTCCTGCGGGTCGCCGGACCGTTGCCGCGCGTGGCGTTGGGGCGGCGTCTCGTGGTGGACGGGCGGGGCAGCTGGCCCGATCAGCTGGTATGAAGGGAAGGTCTCCTTGGGCTTGCCGTTCAGATAAGCATCCATGAAGTCCTGCCAGATCGCGCCCGGCTCCATACGCCCGTAGATGTCGTTGCCATTGGCGTCCAACAGCGGGGTGTTAGCCGGATCGCCTACCCAGACCGCGGTGGAGATCGACGGCGTGTACCCGAGGGTCCAGCCGGCGGCGTTGTGACCGGTGTCGCCGAGCTGCTGGGTGCCGGTCTTGGCGGCCACCTCACGGCCACCGTGCAGTGGGATCTGCGAGCTGCTCGCAACGTCAGTCAGCGTGCCGGTGACATTACGGGCCAGCTCAGCGTTGCGTGCGTGGTTGGTCTGGTCGAACGCCAGCTGTGGGTTGTCGACGTGCTGGTATTCGAGGACGTCGTGGCTGTTGGTGTACTGGCGGACAAAGAAGGGCGCGTGGCGGATCCCGTCATCGGCGAACGTCGCGTAGGCACTGGCCATGTCGATGGTGTGCACCGGGTACTGGCCCAGCGTTATACCGATGGCCGGCCCGCCGTCGGTCTCCACCATGGCGGGCATGCCGTTGCTCGTGCTCGGGATGCCGGCCGCGATCGCCGCATCCCGGACTGCTGGGGGTCCCACTTTCTCGACCAGCCGGATGAACACCGTGTTGACCGACTTGGTCATGGCCTCGTGCAAGGTCAGCTCGGGATAGCTCTGACTTTCCGAGTTGGCGAACTTGTTACCGTCGACGACTACCGGAGAGCTGCCCTGGTAGACGTCGTTCATTCCGATGCCCTGTTCCAGCGCCGCCGTCATGGTGAACGGTTTGAACGCCGATCCTGGGCCAAATGCCAGGCCCCCGGCCAGGTCGTAGCCGTTGCCGTCGGAGCCGCCGTAGTAAGCAATCACCCCACCGGTGCGTGGATCGATCGCCACCAGTGCGGAGTGCAGGTTCTTGGGCTCTTTGCGCAACTCAGTCTGCACCGCGTCACGGGCCATCTTCTGGGCTCGCGAATCGATGGTTGTGACGATCTCGCCTCCGTTGACGGCCAACCGATCCCGGCTGATGCCCTGCTTGTCCAGCTCGTTGAGCACCTGTTCGACGATGTGCGCCCGGTCGTCGGTCGACTCACCCGAGGCCGTGGTCGGTGGCACCGTTGTCGGATACTGCGCGGCGGCACGATCAGCCTTCGACAGCCAACCTTGGGCGACCATGCCGTCCAGCACGTAGTTCCACCGCTCCTGCGCCGGCCGCAGGTTGTTGGCCGGGTCCAGGCTGGACGGCGACCGGATCGAACTGGCCAAAACGGCCCCTTCGGCCACGGTCAGGTTCTGCACATCCTTTCCAAAGTAGGCCTGGCTGGCGGCCTGGATGCCGTAGACGTCGCGGCCGAAGTAGATCGTGTTCAGATAGTCCTGCAGGATCCGATCCTTGGACTCCCGTTTGGTAATCTTCGCGGCGATGATCACCTCTCGGAACTTCCGGAAGATGCTGTCCTCGTCGTGTCCGGTGGCGACCTTGACGTATTGCTGGGTGATCGTGGAACCACCACCGATTCCGCCGTTGAGCTGATCCCCGGCGGCCCGGGCGATGCCGGCGATGTCGAATCCGGGATTAGATCTAAAGCTGCGGTCTTCGGCGGCCAGCACGGCGTTTTGTACCTGCATGGGAACCTGTGAGAGGTCGACCGGGATCCGGTTGCCTTCTTTGGGCACGTAGCGGCCGATCTCCGTGGTCCCGTCGCTGGCCATGATCCGAGTGACCTGCTTCTGCTGCGCCGCCAACATCACCGGAGACGGCACACCGATGAACAGCCAGCCGACGAAGACGGCCAACACCGGCGTCAGGATGGCCAACAGCACACATGTCAACACGATCTTGCGGCACGGCCATTGGCGCCACCCCGTCGGTTCCTGACCGTCTGGCGGCGAGGTGTCCCGGCCATCTCCGCGGCGGCTGCGGGGATAACCAAGCCGGCCGCCGTACTCGCCAAACCAGCGGCTGATCGACGGCTCCGACGACCGCTGTAGCCGGCTGCCGATCATCGGCCGACCCGACGCGGAATGGGTGAGCAGCTCGGGATCATCCCGGCCTAGCGCTTGGCCCTCCGGTCGCAGCCCTGCCCGCTGTCGCTGCTGGGCAGGCCGCAACGCCTCGCGGCTGCTACCTGGCTTCGACAGGCGCCGACCACTGCCATCTCGCTGGTCGCTCACGCATTGGCCTCCCAGACCGGTGTTCGGGTCACGAGGGTTTCCGACTGGGGCTCGCCGACCCCAGCGTCGGGCCACTCCGCCGGCCTCCGGCGGCACCGCCTGCTGCCCCTACCACCTCGTTCCCACAACGTATGACTGCACGAGGCGGTTCCAGCTGCCACCCCCAGCAACGATGGCAACCCCAAAGCCGCACATGCCGATGGCACAGCGACCAAAGGTGATGTGAGTGGCGCCGGAGTCCCCGCCCTCGTGTCACCGCCGGGCAATACAGGACCGCGCCGGGGCTCCCCCTGTAGATCCACATAGGAGGCTCTATCAGAAAATGTAGACCAACCAACCCGACAGGCGGGATGGGCTCACTCGGTTGTCGTCCTGAAGCGGTCGCTGAGCACGTGCGGTCACTGTCGAAATGACGCGTCAACACGACCAGGAGTGACACCACCCGGTAGCACGTGTTGCACATGGGTGCCTACATAGAGCCCATCCTTCTCAAACGGCGGCAGCTACTTGAGTCGCTAGGCCACGGCGTCTTGCAATGAGACATTGGAACAGTTGGGACACCTCTCAGCGAGAGGAAACCCGGTGACCAAACACACAGAGCCTGCTGACCCCCGACCCTCCCCGATAGCGGAGGGCCCCCGCCGCCCCCCTGATGAGGTCCTTGAGCTGCGCCACGGCTTCGCGGCAGAGATCTACTGTCATCGAAAGTGCGCCGCCGTAGGAATGCCGGACCAGCAGCGTGTCCACGAAAAACGGTAAGCTGCCCGGCGCGCCGCAGGGCAGGGAACACACACGCCTCTTCCAATCCCTCATGGAATCCCTCGATGTACTCGTGCACGATGTGGGCCGCCTGGTGAAGGGAATCCACCGGCAGATCGTGTCCGGCGGTCAGGCGGTCAGTGACCTCGCGGTAGACCACCAGCTTCCGTTTGAGCGCACCGTCCTCACGCATCAAATCTTCCGACGCCGGTATCTCGGGCATGATCGACCTCGCTGGTCACGGGCGCTCCTTCCAGTGTCGCGGAATGCGGCTGGACCTGACCTCTGCGCCCTGATGGCCCTGGCGACTCTCACGGTGGTGGCGGCGCTGCTCACTGGGTGCGTGGCGGGCCCATCGATGGCACGGAAAACCGTAGTAGTGCATTCCGGCGCCGCCACGCACACCGTGTCGGCCACCGGCGCGCTGTCCGGCGTGGCTCCGGACGGGGCGCTGGCCGTGGTGCCCTTCGCCGAGGCCGACGCGGCGGCGCTGCGCCCCGGAGAACCGGTCTCGGTCACCGTGGACGCGGTATCCGGCGCCCCGCGTCCCGGTCGGGTCTCGCGATCGCGCCGAGCGCGGCGACGATCTCGGGGGTGACCGAGTACTACGTCACGGTCACCGTCGCCGACCGGGACGCGGGGCTGCGCGACGGGCAGACCGCCCGGGTGGCGGTCACCACTGTGCTCGCACGTGACGTGCTGGTCGTGCCGGACGCCGCGGTGATCCGGGACCGCAGCGCGTCCTACGTGAACCTGGTGGGCCCGGACGGCCAGGTCACCCGGACCCGGTTCGAGCCCGGATCGGTGGGTGACGAGAACACCGCGGTCGTCTCGGGCCTGTCGGCCGGTCAGCGCGTGCTGCTGCCATGACCTCGCGGTCGGCCAATAGCTCTGATTACAACTAAGCGGACGAAGGTGGAGACTGATGGCCGCTGCCGCGCTCGACGAAGATGGCGGGCCACCGTTGCGGTCCCCTCGTGATGACAACACCGCGCCGAGGAGTCAACGATTGGCGGCGGTGGCGGTGCTGGCCGAACGAGAACCCCGGCTCTCGGCGGTGCAGCGATTAGCGCTGGTGGACGCGGCGGCCTGGTGGATGACCGATCCGGATGGCGGCCATGAGCTAGCCCACGCGCTGATCGACGGAGCATGCTCTGACCCGGTGACAACTCAGCATGTATATCTCACATTGATCACTCCGCCTCAACCTGACTGACCGCACAGTGCGCTCGGTGTCAACATGCTGTGGGGATACAAAGGCAACGACAGGGTAACCGGGTCGGGAGGAGAGGAGCTACGTCATGCTGGCCGGGATCCTTCCGTGGATAGTCACCGCCCCCAGCCCTATCGATGGTGCTCCTCCGTTGGCAGTCCACGCCAGCGGCCACACATCGACTCTCATCGCTGTCGTCGCTGCGTTCGCCGCTGCACTTGGCTTTGCCTTGGCCTCGGTGTGGCAACAACAAGCAGCCGCCAGCGTGCCAGCGAAGATGGCCCTTAGCCCCCGGTTGCTGTTGACCCTGGCGCGTCGACCTTTCTGGCTGGCTGGTATCGGAGCGGGCGTTGTCTCCATTGGCCTGCAAGCTCTCGCGTTGGCTTTTGGACCTCTAACCTTGGTACAACCGCTACTGGTCACTGACTTGGTGTTCGCGATGCTTCTGGGGATGCGCAGGAGTCGACAACGGTTGGGGATGCGGGAGTGGGCGGGCATGCTGGCCGTCGTGGCTGGTCTTGCAATCTTTTTGCTGGCTGCGCGCCCCTACCAAGGCAAGCCCGACTCTCGTGACGTGGTATGGCTGGTGATCGGGCTCTTGGCGCTAGTCGCTGCGGGTGCGGCAGTGGCCGGCGGGCGTTCCCCGGTAGGTGTGCGTCGGGCGATATTGTTGGCCGCGGCCGCCGGAACGCTGTTCGGCCTGCAATCGGCGTTGCTGCGGACCGTATCCGTGCGGCTGGGTCGAGGTATCCTCCAGACGTTGACCTCCTGGCATCCCTACGCGCTGGCTGTGGTGGCGATCGCCGGGGTGCTGTGTTCCCAAAGTGCCTTCCAGGCTGGTCCCGTTGGGGTCTCGCTGCCTGTCATCGATACATTAGAGCCGTCGGGTGGCCATCCTTATCGGCGCGGTCGCTTTTGGGGAACACCTGGCGTACAGCCCTGGGGCGATCGTTTTGGAGATCGTCAGCTGGGCAGTCATTATCGCTGGAGTGATCATTTTGGACCGGTCTCCGGTGATTTTGGACCTACAACAGCAGCAGTCCGAGAGTAGGGACAGTGAGCAGGGGTCGCAGGAACTAGAGCACAACGTGGGACAGTCGGTCAGTACACCAACCGTTCCGCGTGATGGCGGAAAGCTCCATTGACCGACGGACCGATCAAGCCGACCGGACGCGCGCGGCCTTTCGCCGGTTTATTCCGCCCGCTACCGTTGCGCGGGTGACGCGCCAGCACCAGGTCGACGACAGCCTGCCACCGCTGCCGAGCCCCGATGCCACCGACGCTGAGCGTGGCGAGGCAATTGCTCGGCTGGTCGCCCGCATCGGCGCCCCGAGCTTGGAGGACTACCGCCGTGCCTACGCCGGCTGTGGCGCGCCGTGGCCTGGGGACGACGAGATCCGGCGTCGTCACCCCGTCGCCGCCGATCCCGCCGCGTGATCGGTGGGAAGGTCCTCGACGCCTCAGCTCTGGCCGCGTTGGCACGGCGACGCCCGGCCGCGCTGGCGTGGTTTGACACCGCTCGGCTGGTGGGAATCGCGCTGTATTTGCCGACGCTCGCGCTGGCGGAGGTGCGGGCCGTACGGGTCTGTTGCATTAGCAGGAGGTAGACATACTTAACGGCGTAGATGCCCTATTTAGATGGCGAGGGCGAGTTCGGTGAAGACCGCCGGAAGCCGATACCTGAGGTTGACATCGGCATCGACTTCGTAGTGGCCGCGTCGGAGATTCTGGATGAAGGTGTGCCCTGCGCTGACCACTCGCGCTGAGCGCAGTCTTTAGTCCGCGCATTGGTCGCAGCCGGGCCTTCAATCGGCTGTGATCGGCCTCAATGGGATTATTGGCGTACTGCTCGACGATGTGGCAGGCGGTGGGCAGCAGCTCATCGAGTACTCGTGGGTAGGCAGGTGCGCGGTCGGTATTGACCTCGGTCGGGTGTGGACCGCGCTCGAAGCGCGTGGGAGAAGAACAGGTGGGGTGGCCGCCAGATCCGCTCCTCGGATACCAGCACATCGATGACCTGCCCATACTGGTCGAACGCCCGATACAGATACGTCCACCGCCTGGCGACTTTCACATACGTCTCGGTCCACGAACCAGCGATCTCCCGGGCATGCCGGCGCCGGCTAGCCGCGTCGATCAGCAGTGGGGTGAACCGCTGCACCCACCGATAGACCGTGACATGATCGACAGTGATACCCCGTTTCGGCCAGCAGCTCTTCCACGTCACGGTAGGAAAGCTCGAAGCGCTGGCAGGCCTTATCTCTGGGTCCGGGTCCGAGGGCGCCGCAGCGGGCAGACCAATCCATCAGTTCGGGGAGTGGTCACAGCTCGCGGTGCCGTGTCACGGTAAGGGCGTGCGCCGCGTGGGGGAGGCTGGATGGGTCAGGACGTGACCAATTTGGTTTACACCCAGCATGACCAGCAGCACTACCAGGAGAAGATGCAGCTTTGCCTGGACGCGCTGGGCAGGATGCTCGTGGGGGACGGCTTCTCCGCTGGCCCGGAGCAGATGGGGATGGAGATCGAGCTGAACCTGGTCGACGAGACGTTCGACCCGGCGATGGCTAACCGGGCAGTGTTGGAGCGGATCGACGACCCGGCGTTCCAGACCGAGCTCGGCCAGCACATGATTGAGTTCAACGTCCGGCCGCGGCCGTTGGCTGCTGATGAGGCGCTGGGTCTTGAGCATGAGCTGCGAGCCGTTTTGAACACGGTCAACGATGTGGCCCGTGCCGCCGGTGTGGGCCTGGTCATGATCGGCATTCTGCCGACGTTGCGACCGGAGCATTTCGATCAGCGATGGATGTCCCCTAAGTTGCGCTATGCCCTACTAAATAGGCAGATCCTGGCCGCTCGGTGTGTGGATCTTGAGCTCGATGTGGAGGGCGTGCCGCTGACGGGAGGACAACCGGAACGATTGCAGTCCGCGGCCGACTCGATTCTCCCCGCAGCCGGGGCAACGTCGGTTCAGTTGCACCTGCAGATCACCCCGGGCGACTTCGCGGCGCACTGGAACGCCGCGCAAGCGCTGGCCGGAGTCCAGGTGGCGGTGGCCGCGAACTCACCGTTCCTGCTCGGTCAGGCACTGTGGCATGAAACGCGCATTCCGTTGTTCGAGCAGGCGATCGACACCCGATCACCTGCGCTGCGTAACCAGGGGGTGCGCCCGAGGGCGTGGTTCGGGGAGCGCTGGATCAACTCGATCTTCGACCTCTTCGAAGAGAATGTGCGCTACTTCTCGCCGTTGCTTCCCGAGACCCAGGACGAGGACCCGCTGGCGATCCTCGCCGCGGGCGCCGCGCCGTCGCTGTCAGAGCTACGCCTGCACAACAGCACGATCTGGCGGTGGAACCGGCCGGTTTATGACGTCGCCGGCGGTGTGCCGCACCTGCGCATCGAAAACCGGGTGCTGCCCGCCGGCCCGACTGTCATCGACGTGCTGGCCAACGCCGCGTTCTTCTTCGGCGCGATGCGCGGGCTCGCCGAGCTCGACCGTCCGGTATGGAGCCAGCTGTCCTTCCACGCCGCACAGGAAAACTTCTACGCCGGGGCCCGGCTGGGGATGGATTCACACCTTTACTGGCCCGGCATCGGCTGGGCCCGACCCGACGAGCTGGTATTGGGCACGCTGTTGCCGCTGGCACATCAGGGGCTGCGCAGCTGCGGAATGTCCGACGCCGCCCGGGAGCGCTACCTCACGGTGATCGAGCAACGCTGCGCAACCCGACGCACCGGCGCAAGCTGGCAGCGTAAGGCCGTTCAGACGCTGACCAACCGGGGCGCTGACCGACCGACCGCGTTGGCCGGCATGCTGCG
>JAODNG010000462.1 GCA_025465385.1 Pseudonocardiales bacterium | reverse complement strand
AAATCACCGGTTTTCCGGATGGTCGCCGCGATCGAGGCCGTAGCCGCCAAGTTGGGTGTCGGGACAGTTGAGACGCTGCGTAGCTGGGATAGGCAATGCCGAGGTTGATGCCGGCGCATTGACCCCTCGGGGCATGCTCATCTTGTGCATCGCGGCGTCGGCTGTCATCAGCCCTGGTACTCGCTCGGGAACGAGGGCTACGACAAGGCCGAGCACCAGCAGCGCGAGGCTGACGAACGTGGCGGCGGCTCGGCGCCAGGGCAGCAACTTCTCAGCGGCGATGAAGACGGCGATCACTGCCATCCATGGGATGCTCATGACACCGAGGGCGAACAGCGCGGTCATCAGCGCCCAGCAGCAGCCGATGCACCAGATGCCGTGGCGGGCGCCCATCCGAACCGCACCCAGCGCGCCTGGACGCCAGTGCTCGAACAGGAAGCTGAACGGACCACGGCAGTGCCGCAAACACACGTCCTTGAGCGGCGTGAGCTGGTAGGCCGCCGCCGCGATGATCACTCCGCCCGCTAGGAGCGGTCCGCCCCGGCTCCAGCTCAAGGCGTCAATATCAAGGGCGCGTCCAGCCTTGAGGATGGCGAAGCCAATGAGCCCAACGACGGTCCACGCTGTTAGATAACCGACCAGGAGCAAGGCCGGTCCCATCCTCACAGCGTTCTTCCCGCGTTCGCGCCGCGCGGCCTGCAGCCGCTGATACACGAGCACCGTCGGCCACACTGACGGGATCATCATCGCTGCCATCATCAACGTCCACATACCGGTGAAGAAGCCGAGCGGGCCCGGATCAGCACCCGGACCCCCGTCTTCGCCACCCATCCGCTGCACCACCACAGCCCAGCAGACGACGGCGAGGGCCAGCAGCGGACCGATCGTCAGCAGCGGGCCGGGCCTGACTGGGACGCCGGCTCGTGTCATTCAGCCCATCCAGGCGAAGGGGGCGGAAAACCCCGAAGTGCCTGCTTGGGACCATTCCAGTCCGAGGACTCCGACCCGTGAGCGGCCCTTCGCCACGGTCAGCTCACTGTTGGCCGGGTGAAAGACATCAACCAGCCGGGCGGGGCGGCCGGTGTCCACACCGAACGGCACGACGTCATCGACCTCGACCTCGAGTGCGTCACCAGCGCTGAGCTTGTGGTTTCCGTTGCTCTGGGTGACCTCGATGCGCATTCGTTCCACGCCGAGCATCTCGCCCACTAGTGGGGCGAGTGCCTCCATCGGGCCCCCCATCTCGCCGCCGAACACCGCGCCCAGTCTCTGGAGCTGCTCGTCGGAGGCCCTCTCGTCCACCACGAGCGCGAGCTTCCAATTGCCGTCGGTCATCACTTGAGGGGCGTCTACCACGACCACGACCGTCCGGTCGCTCACGTCCACGCCGTCGACCTCACCGGTGTCCACGTGGAAGATGAGCACGGCGTTGCAGCGCTCCGTGTCGGCGCCGGCGTCAAACGTGACTGTGCACGGGCAGGGCATATCGCAGGAACAGTTTTCGAAGTAGCGACCGCGGATGGACCAGGCCATGGGGCGGCCCCCTCTCAACCGGGAGAAACCAGAAGTCTCGTCCTGGTAATGAAGCACGGTCAAGCCACCGACCGGCCCAACCGCCCGGCCAGCCGAGGAACCGAGCCGGACGCTTCTCTATTCTGTGCATCGAAAACGCCCATCGCGCTCGACCGCGGTAGTCAGGCGCGAGGAGTGGGGGCGCCCGCCGAATTGCGCAGCCCGCATACTCAGCGATTTTGCAGCTGCCACAACACAAAGAGCCTGTCCACATTGGAGTGCAGCAAGAACACGAAGGGCTCGCGGAAAGAGGTGTCCGCATTGCCCAGCGTGCCACCGATGTAACTGTGGGCCAACCCTTGAGTGTAATTGTTGCTCGTGCCCAGTTCGCAGCCTTGCATCGAGTCGTTGAATGCTTCCCACGTGGAAGCGTTGACAAATTCACTGTTCGTGGGCCAAAACATCCCGCCCACGGTCTGGCGGACCTGCAGCACGCGACAGCTGCGGGTCGATTTCCCGGATCAGCTCCTCGAACCGATAGATCAGTTCCCCGTGCGATGAGCGGTTTGCAACCGCCGTCGCCTCTGGTCTGTCTGCACAGCGAAAAACGACCCCGCATACTCAACTGCGGCTGGTGATCCAGACCGCGATCTGGCTCCGGTTCGACAGGTCGAGCTTGGCGAGGATGTGCTGCACGTGGTTCTGCGCGGTGCGCTCGGAGAGGTAGAGCCGGGCGGCGATCTCCCGGTTGGTCCGCCCCTGCGCCACCAGCGCGGCGACCTCGCACTCCCTCGGCGTCAACGGCTCGGCCGCCGACTGGCTGAGCCGCTCGGCCAGCTCCTGGGCGCGCGCCGTGAACGGCGGCATGCCGAGGATCGTGGCTCGACTGGCGCAGTCGGCGGCCAACGAACGAGCCCGTGCCGCGTCACCGTGCCCGGCCCGGCGGGCCAGCGCCACGGCGAGCTCGAACAGCGCCTCGACGTGGTAACCGGCCGCCCCGTTCGCCGCGCACGCCTGCCGTGCGTGGTCGAGGTCGGCGACGGCGTCGTCGAGCAGTCCCAGGTGCCGGGCCGCGATGCCCAGGTAGAGCTCAACCGGCCCGAGGTAGATCGCGGGGCCTGCCCCGCCCGCGACATGGTGGCCGCGGTAACGACCCAGTAGTCCGCGTAGTTCCGCGACATCCTCGCCAGCGTCCATCGCCGCGGCGACCATGATCCCGAGCGCGTAGCTGATGGTCACCCCGTGTGTGGTCGGCTGCCATTCGGCGACCGGTCCCAGCGCTCGGTAAAGCCCGGCCGCCTCGGCGCGGCGCCCGGCTGAGATCAGCACAACAGCCGGCGCGAGCGAATAGAGGACGCCGAAGGCCGGGCAGAAGTCTCGGGCACCGGCAGGTTCATCGAGGCCGTAGGCCCTCGCCCCGCCGCTCGCATCGGGACCGATGTGGTGTCCCGTCATCGCCAGCACGCCGTCCCGGACCCACGCGGAGAGCGGGATCAGCTCGGTGAATCCGTCGTTGGCCAGCCGGATGGCGTCGGCGAAACGTGCCTGCGCCTGGGCGTGCGCTGCCCGGCAGCGGAGCAGCTGCCAGCGCGCCACCGGACCGCCCATCTCGTTGACGCACCAGGCCAGCGGATCCAGCTCCCGGCCGACGCCAGCGAGGTCGCCACGCTGGAACATCACATCGATCCGCCAGAGATGGGCCCACATCTGGGTCTCGGGGTCCGCGGCTTCCCGGCCGATTTCCAGCAGCTGCCCGGCTAGGTCGAACCGTTCGTCGGTCCCGTCCGGATCGCAGCGCACGAGCTGGCGGGCTCGTAGCGTCGCCACGACTGCGGCCCGATCGTCGCACTGGTTCGCCACGGCCAGTGCCTGCTCGCTGGCCTGTGCGGCGGCATCGACGTCATCGAGATAAATGCATGCGCGGGCCAGACCGGCCGCGACCCTGGCACGCAAGGAGGAGGCCTGCGGACCTAGCCACCGCAGGACCTCTTCGCACAGCCGCCTGACCAGCCGATCGGCCTCGGCGCCGTCGCCACCATCCAACGTCAGGGCTGCCTCGGCGATGAGGTCGGGCCGCGCCATCGAACGCGCGAGATCAGCCGCACTCCGGCAGGTCTGCAGCCGGCCCGGGTGATCCCCGGACAGGCTCTGCGCGGCGCCGAGCGCGAGCAGCAGCTGGCAGCGGTCGAGATCGTCGAGCTCGCCACCGCCAACGTCGAGCGCGAGCCGGTAAAGCCGGACGCCCTCCTCATAGGAGAGCCGGCTCACCGCCTCACTCGCGGCCTGCCGGATCCAGCCCGTAGCGCGGCTCCGCTCGCCGAGCACGGCCGCAGCCGCCCAGTGCCGGGCGAGATCTGACAGGTGCGGCTCGAGATGGCCGGCGTACAGCTCCTCCACGGCCTCGGCCGCCGACCGGTGCAGCTGTACCCGCTCGGCCGCGCCCAGGGCGGCCTCGATCGCGTCCCGAATCAAGACGTGCACGAATCGGTGCTCGCCGGGCGTGGCGGTGGACTCGACCAGGCGGGCAGCCGCTGCCTCGTCGAGCTGGCCCAGGCAGCCCAGCACGGGCTCGCCCACCATTCGGGCGAGCACCTCGACGGAGAACTCCCGGCCGACGATCGACGCCGCGCGGAGGAGCCACACGGACTTCGGCGGGAGCCCTTCCACGCGTTCGTTAATCGTCTGCCGCACGCTCGGTGGGACCGGGACCGCTGACACGGCAGGGCCTGCGTCGGCCAACGCCCAGCCCATCTCACTGACGAAGAACGGATTGCCGCCCGTGACCACGTGCACGCGCCGGATTTGCGCCGGTGCGACGGCGCGCCCCACTAGCGCAGCAAGCTGCTTGCCGACGGCCGGAGCGGCCAAGCCGCGGAGGTCGATCCGCCGGGTGACCGGCTCCCGGGCGAGTCCCGTGCCGAGAACGTCGTGCACAGGTTCGGTGTCCCGATGGTTCACCAACACCAGTAGCCGCTCGCCGGTCAGCGTGCGCACCAAGTGGTGCAGCAGCAGCAATGAGCCGAAGTCCGCCCGGTGCGCGTCGTCGAACACGACGACCCACGGTGCGCTCGCGGTGATATCGCTCAGCAGCCGGGCTACCGCGTCGAACAGCCGAAACCGGTCCTCACTCGAGCCGCTGCCATCCCGATCACCGCCCGGAGCACCGAACACCTCGGGTGCCAGCCGCACGAGGTCGGGCAGCACTCCGAGCTCATCCGCGATCTTAACGACGTCGACACTGGCGGACACAACGCGCAGCACCTGCCGCCACGGCCAGTACGGGGGCGCGCCGCTCGACTCCGCCGCCGGTCCCCACGCCACCGGAACGCCCCGCGCCGCCGCCAGCCCGGTCAGCTCCTCGGCCATCCGGGTCTTACCGATGCCCGGCTCGCCCCGGCACAGCACGACGCGCGGATGTGCGGCCAGAGCCAACTCGAAGTGCTCCACGAGCGCGGCCAGCTCCAGTTCGCGACCAACCAACTCCGTGCGCATCGGCGGCCACGCCTCCTCGGCAACGTAGCTGGAGTGGAGCCGTTCGAGCAGGAAGGGACCCGTCCCGAACTGTAATGCCCGGCACGAATAGCGAACAGGGTTTTCCGCGAGTCGATCACAACACCGACCTCGGTGCCGGATGAGCGCTAATCCGTCGAGGAGGTGGCTCAGCGGCTTGGGCTGCCGGTGTATCTGACGATGACTTCCTCGGAGAAGCGATAGAAAGGATTAACCGGTGGATAGCTTGGGGGAATGAGCGCGTCTGCGCATTTCGGTCGGGAGAAGGGGGCTAATACGGTACGTGCCAGGCGCAAGCGGTGCGACACTGTCGGCAGTGCCTGGCCTGGGCCGGGTGGCCGGCTGCGGTGGGGGGATCCCCGGTGGACATGAGAAGTATCGAGGAGTCGGCCGTTCATCTGCCGGTCGGCACAGTGACGTTCATGCTGACTGATGTCGAGGGCTCGACGTTGCTGTGGGAGTCCGCCGCAGAGGCGATGGGTGCCGCGATCCGCCGGCATTATCAGCTGCTGGACGCGGCGATCACGCTGCATGGCGGGGTGCGGCCACAGGAACAGGGCGAGGGCGACAGCGTAGTGGCGGCCTTCGATTGTGCGTCGAAGGCGTTGGCCGCTGCGCTGGACGTTCAGCGTGCCTTTTGCGCCGAGTGCTGGCCGGAGGGGGCGTCGCTGAAGGTGCGCATCGCATTGCACACCGCGCAGGCGCAGCTGCGTGATGAGTTGAACTACTTCGGGCAGGGGGTAAACCGCTGTGCCCGGTTGCGTGCCGTTGCGCACGGCGGCCAGGTAGTGCTGTCTGAGACGACGCGTGGCCTGGTCTCCGACCGGCTTCCGGAGGGAGTCGAGCTAGCGGATCTGGGCGTGCACCGCCTCCGCGATCTCGGTCGGCCGGAGCACGTGCACGGGTTGCTGCATCCCGATCTGCCGGTCGAATTTCCGCCGCTGCGCTCGCTGGGTTCTGTGTCGAACAATCTGCCGGGTGAGCTGACGAACTTCGTCGGACGGGGTGCGGAGCTCGCTGAGGTCGCAGAGCTGCTCGGGCAGGTGCGGCTGCTGACGCTGACCGGCGCCGGGGGTTGCGGTAAGACCCGCTTGGCGCTGCAGGCAGCCGCCGGCACGATGGACGGCCACCTCGACGGGGTGTGGTGGGTCGACCTCGCGCGGCTCGAGGCCGCCACCCTGGTGCCAACCGCGGTGATCGGCGCCATCGGCCTGCGGGAAGTGCCGGGTTGGGGGCCGCTGGAGACGCTCGTCGCGTATTTGCGGTCCCGCAGGGCGCTGCTCGTGCTCGACAACTGTGAGCATGTGCTGCCCGCCTGCGCACAGCTCGCCGAGGCGTTGCTGCGTGCGTGCCCCTCGCTCACCGTGTTGGCGACCAGCAGGGCGCCGCTGGGGGTGCCGGGCGAGACGGCGTGGCGAGTGCCCTCGATGTCACTTCCCACCGATGTCCATCGCGAGCCGGTCACGGCGCTGCGAGAATCGGACGCGGTGCGCCTGTTCCTCGACCGCGCCACGCAGGTGCGCCCCGATTTCCGGATCACCGGGGCCGACGCAGCCGCCATCGCACACATCTGTCAGGAGCTCGACGGCATTCCACTTGCTATCGAGTTAGCCGCCGCGCGGATGCGGATGCTGGCGCCCCAACAAATCGCCGACCGGCTGGGCGACCGCTTCCACCTGCTCACCGGGGGCAGCCGCACGTCTATGCCACGCCAACAGACCCTGCAGGCGTCCATCGACTGGAGCTACGAGCTGCTCAGCCAGGATGAGCGCGCGCTGCTGCGGCGGCTGGCGGTGTTCACCGCAGGATGGACATTGGACGCCGCCGAGCAGGTGTGTGGCGGCGACGGCATCGACCGCTATGCCGTCCTCGATCTGTTGACCGGGCTGGTTGACCAGTCGCTGGTCACTACCGGCGAGCAGGACGCTGAGGTGCGTTACGGGCTGCTGGAGACGGTCCGCCAGTATGCCGCCGCTCAGTTGACCGAGGCTGGTGAGGTTGCTGCCATAGGCGAGCGTCACCTCGCCTACTACGTCGGGTTGGCCGAGCGCGCCGAACC
>JAODNG010000452.1 GCA_025465385.1 Pseudonocardiales bacterium | reverse complement strand
CCAGCCGCATCACCGAGCCCTTGCCGTGCTGCTTGTCGATCTGAGCCAAGGCGATCTCGAGCGCCTTCTCCCGGTCCAGTCCTGGTGCCATCTGACGGCCCACCTCGCTGATCGGTTCTTCTGGGTCGGCGCCGACGCTAAGCGATAGGTCTGACACTTCGCGGCGACACAGGCCGGATCTGTGGACAGGGCTCCGGCTGTGGACAACACAGTAGGCGAACACCTGTTCGACGTCGGGAGCGACACGCCGGTGTGCGATCCTCACTCGCCCACCGGCACCAGGGAGTAGACGACCGGTCAGCGCCGCGCTTCAGGGACGTCGAATGCGGTGCACACCACGGTCCATATCCGCTTGGTGTCAATCCCCGCCTCCAGCGCTGCGTTCACCGTCCGACCGCCAAGCTCGGCGAACACATGATCATGCGCTAGTGCGGCTGCCCGGGCCGGGCCGAATTCCTCGTCCATCCGCTGCCGGAAGTGGGTTATCCGCATCCCTCCAGGTTAGGTACCCGCTTGCAGCTACCGTGATGGGGTGTTCGTCCAGGACGACCCGACCGGACTGTCTTCCACCGCCGGACAACTGGTGATCCTTTTCGGTTTGCTCTGCGCTCTGGCGGTGCTCATCCGCTGGTGGTGGCAGCAGCGGCGCTGATCGGCGTGGCGCGGATCGGGTGTCCAGCCGCGGTCAGGCAGCGACCCGTGGCGAGCTCGAAGCGCCAGCCATGCAAGGCGCAAGTGAGGACCCCGCCGGAGACACTGCCGAACTTGGCGAGATCGGCCCGCAGGTGCGGGCAGCGGCGTTGCACCCGCCAGCCGTCCAGGTTGATATCGGAACCGTCGTCGTTGCACTGGTCGTACCAGTTCTCGACGTAATCGATGCGCTCCTGGGACAGGCATTTGAAGAAGATGTAGACGAACTCGTTGTACTGCCCGACCCGGCTGGCCCGGAACCGCAGGGAGAGGAACAGGCTGTTCGACCAGTCCACCTCGCGGCGGGCCACGTTGGTGGCGACCAGGTCAGCCGAGGTGGACAGCCGGTAGCGGCAGTGCTCGCCGGCGAACTCGCGTACCTCGCGGGTGATGAAGTCGATCACCAACGGGCGCTCACCGACGTCCAGACGTATGGGACCGCCGACTCCTGTGCAGATGTTTTCGGCCCGCTTGAGCAGCGGCTCCCACCACTGTTTGAGCTGCTCGAGCAAGTCAGCAGGCACCGGCGCCCGGCTGGCCCGTTCCTGCGCCAGAGCAGGCTGTGCGCGGCTCTGGTATTCGCGCAGATAGGCGGTCTTCTCGCCGAAGATGTACTCGATCTCGGCGGCCGAGTGCCGGTGGGTGAGCTCGCAGCGCGAGCCGTCCAGTTCGGCGACGCTTCCCGGCAGCAGCAGGTGCGCCGACACCGCAGGACGCGCCGAGGCGAGTTCGGCCAGGAACTCCATCTGGTCGGTGAAGATGCTGTCCCCGTCGGGGCCGATCCCGTTGAGCTCGAACAGCTCCTCGTCGAGGAAGCACGGCGGGCCGGCGGTGGGAAACACGTGCGCGGCGCCCACGGCGTCGATGTAACGCAGCGCCCGCTCGGTCTGCCCGGCCCGCTTGCGGCGGGCGAACTCCTTGCGCGCGCCCGCGGGCAGGTCGTAGACCATCGGCCACCAGATCGCGCCGGAGAACTGGGTGAAGTATCCGTGCACCTCGCCGAAGTCCCTCAGTTGCTCGATGTCCAGCGGATGGGCGTCGTTCTGGTTGAGAATCACGGTGCGGCCGTCGTCCAAAGACAGCGCCGAGTCACCGATCGGCCCGTCACTGGGCCCGGTCAGTGAAGTGATCATGATGCGCAGCCCGTCGCGTTGCACCGGGACACCTGACTGCGTGCGCAGAAAGCTCCGGAACCCGACACCGGCGAGCTCACGCTCCAACTCGTCAGTCGGGTAATCCGGGAGCAGCACTGTGATGTCCTTGCGCACATGCCGACGCAGTAGCTCAGCGTCGAAGTGGTCGCGGTGCAGGTGCGAGACATAGAGGTAGTCGGCCTGTCCGAGGGCGTCCCAGTCCAGATCGCTGTTGTCCGGGAAGGGGAACCACGAACCGAAGAAAGCTGGGTTCACCCAGGGATCACAGAGCACACTGCCGGCAGCCGTCTCGATGAACAGCCCAGCGTGCCCCACTCCGGTCACCCGCATGTTCTCTCCCTTCGCGGCGTACCCGCCAGATGGTGCCATCCGCTGTCTGCGTCTGATCCGACCGGCGCAGGCATACGCTGCGCACAGCAACGAGTGACACCAAGCGGGAGGAGGCCACCACTGTGACCGAGGTGTTCCGATCCGGTGACCATGAGCAGGTCGTATTCTGCCGCGACGAGCCTTCGGGCCTACGCGCCATCATCGCCATCCACTCCACCGCGCTCGGGCCGGCGCTGGGCGGCACCCGGTTTCACCCCTACCGCAGCGAAGACGACGCCCTCGCTGACGTGCTGCACCTGTCCTGCGCGATGTCCTACAAGAACGCGCTCGCCGGGTTGGATCACGGCGGTGGCAAGGCCGTCATCCTCGGCGACCCCACCCGAGACAAGACCGAGGTGCTGCTGCGCGCCTACGGGCGCTTCGTCCAGTCTCTGGGCGGCCGCTACATCACCGCATGCGACGTCGGAACCTACGTCGAGGACATGGACGTCATTGCCAGGGAGTCCGCGTTCGTCACCGGGCGGTCGTTGTCCCATGGTGGCGCCGGTGACTCCTCGATTCTGACCGCCTTCGGCGTCTTTCAAGGCATGCGCGCAGCCGCCCAACAGCTCTGGGGGACGCCCACTTTGTCCGGACGTCGGGTGGGTGTAGCTGGGGTCGGCAAGGTCGGCCGACTTCTCGTTGACCACCTGCTGGCGGACGGCGCGTCGGTGATCGTGGCCGACGTGAGTCAACGGGCAATCGAGCATGTGCGTACGGCGCATTCCGAAGTGATCGTGGCACCGGATACCGAGACTCTGGTGCGCGAGCCAATCGACGTCTACGCCCCCTGCGCGCTCGGCTCGGCGCTGGACGTTCCCACGGTCACCGCGTTGCGCGCCAAGGTGGTGTGCGGTGGCGCGAACAACCAGTTGGAACACCCCGGCATCGAGAAGCTTCTCGACGAACGCGGAATCCTCTATGCGCCCGACTACGTGGTCAACTCCGGTGGCGTCATTCAGGTCGCCGACGAAATCGAGGGCTTCGATTTCCAACGGGCCAAAGCCCGGGTCGCCAAGGTATTCGACACCACGCGACAAATCTTCGAGTTGGCTGAACGGGACGGGGTACCACCTGCTGCCGCCGCCGACCACCTCGCCGAGCGACGAATGGCAGACGTAGGCCGCCTGCGCAAGATCCTCGTCGACGGCCGCGCCGCCCTGCGGAGATAGCCCCGCTGGCTGAACTCCCAGCCTGTCGGTGCAGCGGTCCATGATGGTGGGGTGGACGTGCTCGACCTGTTTTCCCCCGCCACCCGGGACTGGTTCGCGGGGGCGTTCGCTGCGCCTACTCCGGCCCAGGAAGGTGCATGGCGGGCAGCAGCGGCGGGTGAGCACGCGCTGGTCGTCGCCCCGACCGGGTCGGGCAAAACCCTCGCCGCGTTCCTCTGGGCGCTGGACAGGCTGGCCGTCGCGGGCCCCCCGGAGGAGCCGATGAGGCGTTGCCAGGTGCTCTACATCTCCCCCCTCAAGGCCCTGGCGGTGGACGTCGAGCGCAACTTGCGTTCGCCGCTGGCCGGCATCCGGCAGGCCGCGCACCGGTTGGGCTTGCCGACGCCGGACATCCGGGTGGGTATGCGGACCGGTGATACCCCGGCCGACCAGCGCCGCGCCTTCGCTCGCACCCCGACCGACGTGCTGGTCACCACCCCCGAGTCGTTGTTCCTGCTGCTGACGTCAGCGGCCAGAGAGTCGCTGCGCGGAGTCCACACCGTGATCGTTGACGAGGTGCACGCGGTCGCCGCCACCAAGCGTGGCGCGCACCTCGCGCTGTCCTTGGAGCGGCTGGACGCCCTGCTGGACAGACCCGCCCAGCGGATCGGCCTGTCCGCCACGGTGCGTCCGGTCGAGGAAGTCAGCGCCTTCCTCGGCGGCAGTCGACCGGTTCACGTAGTGCAGCCAGCATCGGCCAAGACGATCGAGGTCGCCGTGCAGGTACCGGTGGCGGATATGTCGGCGCTGGGCGAGCTGACCGAGGGTGTCGACGGGCCGACGGAGCAGCGTGCTTCGATCTGGCCCGCGGTGGAGCGGCGAGTGCTGGAGCTGGTACGCGCACACCGATCGACGATCGTGTTCGCCAACTCCCGTCGGCTGGCCGAGCGGCTCACCTCACGGCTCAACGAGCTGGCCGTTGAGGAACCAGCAGCGCCGCGAGACCGGATGCCGGCCGAGCTGATGGGTCAGGCCGGACTCGCCGGCGGCGCGCCTGAAGTGATCGCCAAGGCGCACCACGGCTCCATGGCACGCGAGCAGCGGAGCCTGGTCGAGGAGGAGCTGAAGTCCGGTCGGTTGCCGTGCGTGGTCGCCACCTCCTCCCTTGAGCTGGGCATCGACATGGGCGCGGTGGACCTTGTGGTGCAGATCGAGGCCCCCCCGACAGTGGCGTCGGGCCTGCAGCGGATCGGCCGCGCTGGGCATCACGTAGGGGCGGTGTCCCGGGGTGTGGTCTTTCCCAAGTTCCGCGGCGACCTGGTCTCGTGCGCGGTGATCGCGGAGCGGATGGCCAGCGGGGCGATCGAAGCTCTGCGCTACCCCCGCAACCCGCTGGATGTGCTCGCACAACACGTGGTCGCCATGGTGGCGCTGGATCCGTGGACCGTCGACGAACTCGCCGCCCTGGTCCGCCGCGCCGCGCCGTACTCGGCGCTGCCCGATTCAGCGCTGCATGCCGTGCTGGACATGCTGGCCGGGCGCTACCCATCGGAGGAGTTCGGTGAGCTGCGGCCCCGAATCATCTGGGACCGGGTCAGCGACGAGCTGCGCGGTCGGCCAGGAGCGCAGCGACTGGCGGTCACCTCCGGCGGCACCATCCCGGACCGGGGGATGTTCACCGTGATGACTCCCGGCGGACCAGACGGCGTCGGCTCGCGGGTCGGTGAGCTCGACGAGGAGATGGTGTACGAGTCGCGGGTGGGCGACACGTTCCTGCTCGGTTCCACGTCGTGGAAAATCGTCGACATCACCCATGACCGGGTGATCGCGCTACCGGTGCCCGGTGAGCCGGCCCGGATGCCGTTCTGGAAGGGCGACGCACCGGGTCGGCCACTGGAGCTCGGCCGCGCGCTCGGTGCGTTCGTCCGCGAGCTGAGTAGCGCCGGATCGGACGCGGCCCGCAATCGCGTCGAGGCAGCCGGGCTCGATGCCTGGGCGGCCGACAACCTGCTGTCCTACCTGCGCGAGCAGCGTGAGGCCGCTGGGTATGTGCCCGACGATCGCACCGTGCTGGTGGAGCGTTTCCGCGATGAGCTGGGCGACTGGC
>JAODNG010000597.1 GCA_025465385.1 Pseudonocardiales bacterium | reverse complement strand
CCGGGTGGCATCGAGTGCCTCGGGCACCGCGGCCAGGATCGTGTCGCGGGTCTCGGCGGTGAGCGGCGCGTCGATCCCGCCGGGCACCACCCAGGCGGGATGGATCCGCTTCCCACCGAGCGCCTCGATGACCTGCTGCCCGAAGCGGCGCAGGCCGATCCCGTCGCGGGCGAGCCCCGGGTTGGCCCCGACCATGGCGAGCAGGTTCCGGCTGGCCGGGTCGGCGTCGAAGCCGAAGAGCAGGTCCGGGGCGGACAGGTGGAAGAAGCTCAGCGCATTGGACTGCACGACTTGGGCGAGGTTCATCACCCGGCGCAGGTCCGCGCCGGTCGGCGGCGGCGCGACGGCGAGGATCTGGTCGCACGCTTTGGCCGACGCGACCAGGTGGCTGACCGGGCAGATGCCGCAGATGCGCGCCATGATCGAGGGCATCTCGTGCACCGGGCGGCCCTGCACGATCCGCTCGAACCCGCGGAACTGGGTGACGTGGAACCGGGCGTCGGCGACCTGCCCGGCGTCGTCGAGCCGGATGGTGATCTTGGCGTGCCCCTCGATCCGGGTCACCGGGTCGATGGTGATGTTGCTGGCCACGTGCCCTCCCCTAGCTGCCGAAGCGGGCCCGCCGAGACAAGTCCGGCCGCCGGCCGGCCAACAGGTCGTCGAGGGCGGCGTAGATCAGGTCGGCCGACGGGGGACAGCCAGGCAGGAACACGTCGACATCGACGACCGCGTGGACCGGCATGGCCTTGGGCAAGAGCTTGGGCACGACTTCGGAGGGCACCTGTTGATTGAGGGTGGCGTTGTCCAGATAGGCGCGTTCGAGCAGGGGCCCGACACCGATCGAGTTGCGCATGCCGGGGACGTTGGAGGTGACCGCGCAGTCGCCGAAGGAGACCAGCACCCGGGTGCGCTCGCGGATCACGCGGATCTTGGTCAGGTCCTCCTCGCTGGCCACGGCACCCTCGACCAGGCAGACATCGACCCCGGCGGGGTAGGCCTTGACGTCGACCAGCGGGCTGTACACCAGGTCGGCTCGCTCGCCGATCTCGATCAGCCGCTCGTCGAGGTCCAGGAACGACATGTGGCAGCCGGAGCATCCGTCGAGCCAGACCGTGGCGAGCCTCGGCCTGGTCATGACCGTGGCCCCTCGTCACGGATGAGCCTCAGGTGGGGCAGGAAGGGGCGGCGGTGCTTGGCGCCCTCGGCCACCGAGCGGCCCTTCTCGAACAGGGCACCGGTGGGACAGACCTGGACGCACTTGCCGCAGCTGGTGCAGGTCGGCGACGTGCCCCAGGGCGTGCCGAGGTCGGTGACCACCCGGGCCGCCAGGCCGCGGCCCATCACGTCCCAGGTGTGGGCGCCCTCGATCTCGTCGCAGACCCGCACGCAGCGGGTGCACATGATGCAGCGGTTGTGGTCGACGGCGAACAGCGCGTGGCTGGCGTCCACCCCGACGTCCGGGTTGACCGCGGGCAGGTCGAGGTGGTCGACGCCCAAGTCCTGCGCGATGTCCTGCAGCTTGCAATGGTTGTTGGCGACGCACACCGAGCAGATGTGGTTGCGCTCCAGGAACAGCATCTCCACGATCGTCCGCCGGTGCTCGGCGAGCAACTCGGAATGGGCAGTGACCTCCATGCCCTCCTCGACGCGAGTCACGCAGGCCGCCACGAGCTTGCCAGAGCCCCCCACCTCGACGAGGCAGAGCCGGCAGGCGCCGACGTCGCTGAGCCCCTCGAGGTGACACAGCGTCGGGATGTCGATGCCGTGCTCCCTGGCGACCTCGAGCACGGTCTGGCCGTCAGCGGCAGCCACCTCGGCGCCGTCGATGGTGAGGGTGTGCACCGTCGTCACGGCACCACCTTTCTTTGGGCGACCGGGCAGACCCCGGCGGGGCACGTCCGGTCCTCGATGTGAGCTAGGTACTCGTCGCGGAAGTAGCGCAGCGTGCTGACCACCGGGTTGGGCGCGGCCTGGCCGAGGCCGCACAGGCTGGTGCGCTGCACCGTGCCGCAGAGCCGCTGGAGCCGGGCCAGGTCGGTCAGGGTGGCGTCACCGTCGGCGATCCGGGTGAGCAGCATGTGCAACTGCGTGGTCCCCACTCGGCAGGGGACGCACTTGCCACACGACTCCTCGCGGCAGAAATCCATGAAGTACCTGGCCACGTCCACCATGCAGACGGTGTCGTCCATCACGATCATGCCACCGGAACCCATCATCGAGCCGATCGCGGTGAGCGACTCGTAGTCGAGAGGTACGTCGAGGTACTCAGCGGGGATACAGCCCCCGGACGCGCCGCCGGTCTGCACCGCCTTGAGCGACCGACCATCGACCACCCCACCGCCGATGTCATACACGACCTCGCGCAACGAGATCCCCATGGGAACCTCCACGAGCCCCACGTTGACCACCCGGCCGGCCAACGCGAAGACCTTCGTGCCCCTACTCTTCTCGGTGCCCATGCGCGCGAGCCACTCACCACCACGGCGAATAATTGTGGGCACGTTGGCGAACGTCTCCACGTTGTTGATCAGCGTCGGCTGACCCCACAGGCCGGCAGCGGCGGGGTAGGGCGGTCGCGGCCGGGGTGTACCCCGCTTGCCCTCCACCGAGGCGATCAGCGCGGTCTCCTCGCCGCAGACGAACGCGCCGGCACCGAGCCGGACCTCGATGTCGAACCCGCACGGAGTCTCGGCCAAGTCGACACCGAGCAGCCCGGCCTGGCGGGCCTGGCGGATCGCGGTGCGCAGCCGGGCGACGGCCAGCGGGTACTCGGCCCGGCAATAGACATACCCCTTGCTCGCCCCGACCGCGTAGCCGGCGATCGCCATGCCCTCCAGGACGCGATGCGGGTCGCTTTCCAGAACGCACCGGTCCATGAACGCGCCGGGATCGCCCTCGTCGGCGTTGCAGATCACATACTTGCCCTCACCGGTCGACTTCGCGACGGTGAGCCACTTCAGGCCGGTGGGGTAGCCGGCGCCGCCTCGGCCCCGCAGACCGCTGCGGCGAACCTGCTCGATGACCTCGGCCGGGGTCATCGAGGTGAGCGCGGTGCGCAGCGCCTGATACCCACCGCTGGCCACGTAGTCGTTGAGATTTTCCGGGTCGATACGGCCGGAGTTCTCGGTCACCACCCGCACCTGCCGCGCAAAGAACGGTGCAAGTGGTGACACCGGCGTGGCCGTAGACGTGGCATCGCGCAAGGCGGCGACCAGGCCACCGGTGCCCTCGGGGCTGACCCGCTCGAACAACGCACCGGTCGGGCCGATCCGGACCAGCGGGCCGGCCGCGCACAGGCCAAGACAACCCACCCGCTTGACCACCACGTCAGCGAGCCCGGACCGCTCGACCCGCCCAGCCAACGCCTGGAGCACCTGTTCAGAACCGACCGCCAGGCAGCTCGCCGCCTGGCAGACCTGCGCGGTCGCCCTCAGGACGCCGGTCACAGCCCCTCCAGCCGCGCCACGACGTCGTCGGCCGTGACCGGTCCGATGGTCGCGCCGTCCAGCAGGATCATCGGCGCCAGGCCGCACGTACCCGGGCAGCGGGTGGTGAGCACGGACAGCTTCCCGTCGGCGGTCGTCTGGCCGGGCGCCACGTCCAGGCAGGCTCGGACGGCGTCCACGATGCCTGCACCGCCGCTGATGTGGCAGGCCGTCCCGGTGCATACGACGCAGGTGTGCTCGCCGTAGGGCCGGAGGGTGAAGTGCGAGTAGAAGGTGGCCACCCCGTAGACCTGGCCCAGCGGCACGCCCAGAGATGCGCCGATGAAGGCCAGCGCGTCGGTATCGAGGTAGCCGAACG
>JAODNG010000412.1 GCA_025465385.1 Pseudonocardiales bacterium | reverse complement strand
CTCGGATCCGATCCGTGCAAGACCGACTGGAGCAGCTTGATGGCTTTTCCTAGCGATCTTGAGATCGCCCGTGCCGCCAGGCTGACGCCGCTGACGGAGGTCGGCGCCGCGATGGGGTTGGGGCTGCACCTGCTGGAGCCCTACGGCGAGCACGTCATGAAGGTCAAGACGGCGGCCATCGACGAGCTGGCACAGGCGCCGCGAGCCAAGTACGTGGTCGTCACCGCTATCACACCGACCCCGCTCGGCGAGGGCAAGACAACCACCACTGTCGGGCTGGGCCAGGGCTTCGCGCATATCGGCAAGCGGGCCACGGTCGCGATCCGGCAGCCCTCGATGGGGCCTACATTCGGGATCAAGGGTGGAGCGGCGGGTGGCGGCTACAGCCAGGTCGTCCCCATGGAGACGCTCAACTTGCACCTCACCGGAGACATGCATGCGGTGACCGCCGCGCACAACCTGCTGTCCGCGATGGTCGATAACCAGCTGCAGCAGCGCGACGGCGTCGACCTCGACCCGCACAGCATCACCTGGAACCGGGTACTCGACGTCAACGACCGGGCGTTGCGCAACATCGTGATCGGACTCGGACATCGAGCCGATGGCACCCCCCGGCAGAGCGGGTTCGATATCACCGCGGCCAGCGAGGTGATGGCGGTGCTCGCGCTGTCCAGGTCACTACACGACATGCGGTCGAGGCTGGGCCGGATCGTGGTCGCGCAGACGCCCGACGGGCAGCCGGTGACGGCGGAGCACCTGCACGCGGCCGGAGCGATGACGGTGATCATGAGGGAGGCGATCAAGCCCAACCTGCTGCAGACGCTGGAGGGGACGCCGGTGCTCGTGCACGCCGGGCCGTTCGGCAACATCGCCCACGGCAACTCCTCGGTGATCGCCGACCTGATCGGCATCCACTGCGGTGACTACCTGGTCACCGAGGCCGGCTTCGGGGCCGACATGGGTGCCGAGCGCTTCTTCAACATCAAGTGCCGAGCCTCGGGGTTGCGCCCGGACGCGGCGGTGCTAGTAGCCACGGTCCGCGCGCTGAAGGCACACTCCGGCCGGTACAAGGTCACCGCCGGTCGCCCGCTGCCCGAAGGCATGCTGGCGGAGAACCCCGACGACGTGCACGCCGGCGCGGCGAACCTGCGCAAGCAGATCGAGAACGTCCGGATCCACGGTGTCTCACCAGTGGTGGCGATCAACGCCTTCCCTACTGATCACCCCTCCGAGCATGCCGCTATCCGAGAGATCGCCGACGGCGTGGGCGCCCGGTCGGCGTTATGCACGCATTTCGCCGAGGGCGGCAAGGGAGCCGCGGAACTTGCTGCCGCGGTCGCCGAGGCCGCCGAGGAGCCGTCACAGTTCGCCTTTCTGTATTCCAACGACGCGACGCTGCGGGAGAAGATCCTGACCGTGGCGTTGCGGGTGTACGGCGCTCAGGGCGTCGAGTACGACTTCAAGGCGTCTCGGCAGCTGGAAAGCTACGAGCGCAACGGGTTCGGGAAGCTACCGGTGTGTATCGCAAAGACACACTTGTCTATCTCGTCGGATCCAACGCTGAAGGGTGCGCCCACCGGATGGGTGCTGCCGGTGCGAGAGGCGCGGGCCTCGGTGGGTGCTGGATTCATCTATCCGATCTGCGGGGATATGCGCACCATGCCGGGTCTGAGCGCCAACCCCGCAGCGACCCGCATCGACATAGACTCCCGAGGCGAGATCGTCGGCCTGTCGTGATTCCTGCTCGCAGCGCACCGCTGCTCGACTGCTCGGTCGCTGACCTGCTGGACCGACTCGCCGCGAAACAGCCCGCGCCCGGGGGTGGTGGCGCCGCGGCGATCACCGCCGCGATGGCCGCCGGCCTGCTGGGGATGGCTGCGCGGTTCTCCACCGCGCAACTGATCGACTCGCCCGGCCGGGCCGCCTACGCAGACCGGGTCCGCGACCAGGTCGCGTGCCTTGCCGAGCGAGACGCCGAGGCGTACGTGGCTGTGCTCGCCTCCTTCGCGCTACCCCGCGAGCCCGACCCGGAGGTGCGCCGCCGGCAGATCCGGCGCGCCCTGGAACGGGCCGCGCAGGTGCCGACGGAGATCGCTGAGCTAGCCAGCGGTATCGCGGTTGAGGCTGTCGAGCTTGCCCAGCGGGGCAACCCGAACCTGCGTGGCGACGCCTTCACCGCGGCGGTGCTGGCTGCAGCCGCCGCGCGGGCAGCCGCCGAACTCGTCCGGCTCAACGTCGAGCTCGGCAACCTCGGCGGTGACCTAGCCGACCGCGCCGCTCAGACCGCCGACGCCGCCGCGAAAGCAGTCGCCGCGCTCAGCCCGTGAATCAGAACGAGACACTCGTTCACCCCATTACATCGCCCTCGGTCCGGGTTATCAGACGTCCTATGGCCCAGTCTTGAGTGGCGTCCACCCGGCTTGGTCGGCGAGTTGCGCACGTTGATCGCTCAGTTTTTGCCACGACCATAAAGCTGCGGGGATCGAATCGAACTGCGTTGGCTGACTAGCGTTCGTGGGCGATGGGGACGCGCAGCCGCAGCACGGTTCCGCGGCCGGGGGCGCTGTCCGCGGTGAGCTGGCCTCCAAGTAGCTCGGCGCGCTGCTGCATGCCGGGCAGGCCGTAACCCACCGGTCCGGCTCGCTTGGTAGTGGTAGCCGGGTCGAAACCGACGCCGTCGTCAGAGATCTCGAGCAGGACCGCGCCGGGCGCCACCGAAAGCCGCAGCTGCACGTGCGCAGCCCGGGCGTGCTTCGTCACGTTCTGCAACGCCTCTTGAGCGATCCGGTAGATCGCGGTCTCGGCGTGCTCGGGTAGGTCGGTCATCACGGTGTCCACCGCGACATTGGGCAGCGGAATGGAACGCGCGAGGCTCTCCAGGCTTGCGGCCAGCCCGAGATCATCGAGCACCGGCGGGCGCAGTCCGGCGATGGCGTGCCGGGTCTCGTCCAGGGCTCCCGCGGCGAGCTCCTGGGCGCGGGCGATCTGCTCGGCGGCGCTGGCCGGGTCGCTGGCAGCAACGGCGTCCGCCGCGGCGGAGAGGTGAAAGGACAGGCTGACGATGCGCTGGCTGATGCCGTCGTGGATCTCACCGGCGAGCCGCCGTCGGTCGGTTTCGCCCAGCAGCACGATCTGCTCGGCGAATCGCTCCATCGCCTCCTCCCGCTCGGCCAGCTTGCTTTGCAGGCTGGCGTTCTCGATAGCTCCGGCCATCAAGCCCGCCACCGTGCTCAGCAGCTCGACGTCGGCCTTGGTGAATTCGCGGCGGTCGCGGGTATGCACGTTGAGCACCCCAACGAGATCGCCTGGCCGAGTGATGATCGGTACCGAGGCCATCGACGTGAAGTCCTCGCCACGCAGCTCGGGGATGTAAAGGTAGCGCGGATCTGCGCGCTTGTTGTCGGTGATCACCGCGGGTTCGCAGTGTGCGGCGACCCACCCGGACACCCCATCGCCCACCGGCAGCTCGATCCGTCGGGCGAACTGATCGAACGGGGGTGTTGCGCCGCGCAGCTGCAACCGTCCCCCCGGCTCGCCGAGCAGGTGAACGAAGCAGACATCGGTAGAGGTGGTCTCGGTGATCAGATCAGCCACTCGCTGGACGACCCCGTCGAGGTCGAGGCCCGCCGACAAGATCTCAATCACGCGATGGAGCAGCTGGGCATCGGAATCGGCGTCGGCCAGCCCCAGCCGAGAGTGGATCACTGGAAGACGCCCTCGCGCAGGGCCGCGGCGACGGCGCCGGAGCGGTCCGGGACGTTGAGCTTGCGATAGATGCCGCGAGCGTGGGTTTTGACAGTCTCCTCGCTGACCGTCAGGCGTCCGGCGATGGCCCGGTTGGACAGGCCGGCCACCATCAGCGCGAGCACCTCGCTCTCGCGCTGGGTTAGCCCGAGATGCGCCCCGGGCCAGAACTCCCCGCCACGCAGGTGAGCCACCGACATCGCGACCTTCGTCGCCAGGGTGGGATCGATCAGTACCTCACCCTGGTAGATCCGCTGCAGGTGATCCACCAGCTCCGCGCCACGCACCCGCTTGAGCAGGAAGCCGGCCGCTCCCAGCCGTAGCGCCTGGTAGAGGTACTGCTCGTCGTCGTAGACGGTCAGGAATACGACCTTGCAGCGCGGTTGGCGCTTGCGGATCTCCGCGCACAAATCCAGCCCGCTGGAGCCTCGCAACCGGACGTCAAGCAAGGTGATATCCGGCTCGTGCCCAGTGATGATCTTTAACGCGAGCTCCGGTTCAGTCGCCTCACCGACGATCTCCACCTGGTCGGAATAGACAGCTAGCATTGCCCGAAGCCCGTCGAGCACCATCTGATGGTCATCCACCACAACCACTCGCAACGGGCCAGTTGGCCTGTTCATGGCAACAGCCTACGCACTGCCGGTAGCGGCGCGGGAATCAGCGAGGCGGCCGCCAACCGGTGCAGGAAGACATCGAAGGGTCGACAGCACTGGCATGGGATTCGGAATGACCCCAGGCAGCAAACCCTACGGCAAGTACACTGTGTTAATTGTCCTCCCGAGGGTTGGTCATGGTCACTGAGATACCCGATAAATCCGCTGGCGAGGTCGTCGTGGTCAGCGTGGATCCTGAGAGTGGTCGCGAGCGGGTGATGCGTGCGGCGTATGAGCTGTTCAGCCGCCAGGGCACCCGCACTGTCGGGGTGGACGCGGTGATCAGTGAAGCGGGCGTCGCGAAGATGACGCTGTACCGGAACTTCGCCTCCAAAGATGATCTTATCCTCGCCTTCCTTGAGCGTCGCGAAACGCTGTGGACGATGGGTTGGGTACGCGCGGAATCCCAGCGCCGGGGCGACACGCCGGTGCAGCGCCTGTTGGCGATCTTCGAGATCTTCGGTGAGTGGTTCGCCCGCCCGGACTTCGAGGGCTGTTCGTTTATTACCACGCTGCTCGAGGTGACCAACCGGGACAGCGCGGTTCGGCAAGCCAGTGTCCTGCACTTGGCGAACATCCGTGGTTATCTGTGTGAGCTCGCGACCCAAGCCGGCGTGGCTGACCCCGATGCGTTCGCCCGCCAGTGGCACATTCTGATGAAGGGATCGATCGTCGCCGGAGCTGAGGGGGACACCCAAGCCGCAGCACGTGCCCGCGAGCTCGGCATTCTCCTGCTGAATAAGCATGGACTCGCTCCCGAATAACTGCCCACGGTTCGGCGACCAGGAGGCGAGACAGTGGATCCACCACAGCGCCGCACGGTGCTGGCGGGGCTACTCGCTGGCCAGGTGGTGGTCTGCGATGGCGCGATGGGCACGATGCTGCATACGGCCGGGGTACCGCTGGACCGCTCATTACCCGAGCTGAATCTATCGCGTCCGACTTTGGTCCGAGACCTGCATGCCGCCTATGTCAGCGCGGGCGCCCGGGTTCTGCAGACCAATACCTTCGGGGCGAACCGCCTGCGACTTGCGGCAGCGGGCCTGGAGGACAGCGTCTCAGAGATCAACATCGCAGGCGCCCGGCTGGCCCGGGAGGCAGCCCAGCGCGCTGGGCACCCGGTGTTGGTCGCCGGGTCGGTCGGCCCGGCGGTCAGCGCTCCGGCGGTCCGCCGGGTACCCGCGGGCGCCCGCGCTGACACGTTACGTGAGCAGATCGCTGCACTGGGGGACTGGGTTGACCTGCTGATCCTGGAGACCTTCGGCGATCTGGAGTCCCTGGTGCAGGCGGTCGAGGTAGCTGCGTCGGAAAGTGACCTGCCGGTGATCGCGCAGCTGACTTTCGGCGACGACGGCCGGACGCTGCGCGGCGAGGACCCCGCGGAGGCGGCTGCCGTGCTCGCCAAGCTGCCGGTGGCCGCGCTGGGTGCGAACTGCACGGTCGGTCCCGCAGTCCTGGTGGGCGTGGTCGATGAGCTGGCCCGAGCAACCGGCCTGCCGATCTCCGTTCAGCCCAATGCCGGCTTGCCCCAACGGCTCGGCAGCCAAGTTCGCTATGCGCGCAACGCCGCGTACTTCGCTGACGCCGCACAGCGATTCGTCGCCGCGGGGGCCACCCTGGTAGGTGGATGCTGCGGGACAACACCCGCCCATGTACGGGCGATCTCGCATGCGATCGCCGGACTGCCCCCGGCCCAGCGGACCCCGACCACGCGCGCTGTGGCGCGGCCCACCGCACCGACCGGGATCCCGCTGGCCCAGTCGGCTGCCGGCTGGCCCTGGGACGGCGAGCTGGTCGTGGCCGTCGGATTGCAGGCTCCTAATGGCTCGCAGGTACCCCAGTTCCTCCAGCGGGCGACCACGCTGCGCGCGGCCGGTGCGGGAGTACTGGCCATCATCGAAGCGGCCCCCCCAGCGGCGCGGATCAGCCCGGTGGGCGCCGCCGTGGTGGTCAGTGACCGGGTCGGCAGTGCGGTGCTGTTACCGGTGGAGGCCGCCGATCGCAACCTCGCCGCCTTGCAGGCCGACATGCTCGGCGCGCACGCCCTCGGGCTGCGGATGGTGGTGTGCCGGACCGGCAGCGTGCGGGTATCCGGCGACTACCCCAGCGCTGGTTCCGGATCGCCGTGGGACGTCGACTCCGTCGGGCTGGTGTCCATGCTCGCCGCGCTCAACGAGGGCATCGACTGGCGGGGTGTCGCCATCGCCGAGCGCACCCGGTTTGTCATCGGTGCCGCGCTGGGCACCTCAGTCAGTAATCTTGCCCATGAGCTGGACAGGGTCGAGGCGAAGCTGCGCGCCGGGGCGCATTTCTTGGTCACCGACGTGATCTACGACGTCGAGGAGGCGAGCCGGGCGCTCGGCGCACTACGGGCCCGTGGGGTGAGCCTTCCGGTGCTTGCGACGTTGGCGCCTTTCGAAGACATCCAGACCCTGCAACGGCTGTCCTACGAGGTTCCCGAGGTGTCGATCCCGCTGTCTGTGCTGGCTGCCGCCAAGCGCAACCGGGACAAGCCCACAGAGACTGTCGAGCACGCGGTGGGCGTCGTGGAGAAGTTGCGAAACCTGATTTCCGGAGTCGTGGTGCACGTACCGAGCGGGGCCGACGAGTTGGCGGCGCAGCTGGTGAACGCTTTGTCGCAGCTCCAGGCGAAGCCATGACCAGCGCGGAGGCCTACGATGCGGTTCCCGATCGGGCCGCTGCCGCCGAGCACAGCGGGCTGTCCCGCGAGAATTCGATCTACCGGCGGACGATGGCGGTCTGCGACGAGTTGGCCGATGCGGCGTTGGGCGGGGCAGATCCGGTACGGCTCACCGAGGTGTTCGCCCAGTTGGTGGGCAAGCGAATCGTGTTGCTGGACACCGGATTTCGGCTGCGCGCCCAGGCCGGCGGGTCAGGTTCGTTGCAGGGACTGCGCTGGAACCGCACCGATCCCAGCGTCGACCGGCTACTCAGCGCGCTCGAAGCCGCGCGGCGGCCGCTGCGGATTCCGGCGATCCCCGGTTCGTTGCTTGACCAGGCCTGCTTGGTGACCCCGGTCGTCGTCCGCGACACCATCCTCGGATACCTGCTGGTGCTCGACGAGGAGCCCGCGACCAGCGGTTACGGGGCAGCGCCGGACGATGCGGACTTCCTCACCATCACCTATGCGGCCACCCTGTTCGCGTTGACGCTGGCCCACGAGCAGACCAGCGCCGAGTTGGACCTGCGCTACCGCAGTAGCGTGGTCGACGCCCTGGTCTCGGGTCATTTTCTGGACGCCCAGGATGCCCGACGAAAAGCCCGCTCGCTGGGTCTGCGTGATGACGCCGTGATGCGCATCGCGATGCTGCGCCCGGCGCCGTCGGAGCTGGACTGGGCGCAGCGCATCGTGTCGATATTGCCGGGCGCGGCCGCAGCGCAGCGCGACGGCGCCCTGGTCATGATCGTCCCGGGTGACCCCGGTGCTACGGCTTTCGCGACGCTGTGCCAGCTAGGCCAGGGCGCCACCTGCGGGGTGAGCGAGCAGGTGGACTCCCCGGAGCTCGTTCCCCGTGGGGTGCGCCAAGCTGAGCGGGCGATCGATCTGGGGCTGCGGCTCGGCCGGGTCGGGCAGCTGGTCCGCTACGACGAGCTGGGCATCTACCGGCTGCTGTGCACGATCGGCGACATGCAGCAGTTGATGGGTTTCGCTCGCGGCGTCCTCGGGTCGTTGCTGGACTACGACACCGAGCACCGCACCGAGCTGGTGCACACCCTGTCGGTGTACTTACATCACCACGGCAGCCACAAGCAGTCTGCCCGGATGCTGCACCTGCACACCAATACCGTCGCCTACCGCGTCGCCCGCATCGAAGCGATCACCGGGCTGGCTCTTGGCGATCCGGACGATCGCCTGGTCGCGCACGTCGCAGTGAAAATTACCGAGTCCCAGGGTTCCGCTGAGAGTCCACTCGCCAGCCGGCGGTCCGCGGACGGATCGTGACTGCTCTGAGCTGATGATCAGTGGTGTTGGGGGCGCAGGGAGCCGATTACCAGCAGCAGGCCGACGATGAGTGCCAGCGCGGCGAGGACCCAGCGGCCGTCCACGTCGGGTAGCCACGCGACGCCGCCGAGTAACGCGGTGGCCGCGATCCCCAGCGAGCCCACCCCGGCGACCAGGGTGAGCAGATCCGGTCCGCGCCGGGGCGTCGGTGCGGGTGCCTCGTTGTCGAGGCGAGGTCCCGGGTCAGTCGCTTCGTTCATGATTCGCGCTCCACGTGTATTTCGCCGACACCGGAGTGCACGTCCAGAATGACCTTGCCACCGCCGGGGCCGTCGAGTCCGTTGTCGGTGACGTCCACCCGATCAGAACTGCTCTGGCCCAGGCAGTCGACCCGCCCGACCTGAGTCTGGCAGCTCACCTGGGCGTCGATGTTCGGAGGCAAGATGACGTGGGTCTGCCCGATCCCCACGTTGACGCTGCTCTTCACGGTCTGGCCGGGGGCCAACCGCAGCCCGGTGAGATCCAGGCGGCCGTTGCCGAGGGTGACCGCATAACGCGGCTGGAGCTCGGCGGCCGTGACTGGGTCCCAGTGGCTACCGCCGACCTTGAAGCCAGCGGCGGGTGCGGCGTGTAGCACCCAGGTCAGTAGGGCCAGCGGGATGGCCAGGAGGATCAGCCCCCGACCGCTCTGCATGAAGGCTCCAACAACCAGACCGAGGCCGACCACACCCAACAGCAGCGCGGCGATCCCGGCGGCCGAGAGGCCAGGCGCGAATGCCAAGGCGATGCCGCCGGTCAGCAGCGCGAGCCCGAGTGTGATCGGAGTGACCTTGGATCGAACACCCTGCGGTGGAGTGGCTGGCATCGGCGGTGCCGCGGGTTCCGGTAGGTCCCAGGCGAACGGTGCCGCGCCCAGCGGATCCCACGCCGGTGGAGCAGGCTGATCGGTCGCTGTGCCGGTAGCCGGTGGAGCCGCAGAGGTGGTCGTACCTGAAGTTGCGGGTTCGGTCGCGGCCGGTGCCGTGGGGGGTGTCCGCTGCGTCCCCGGAATCTCGCCCAGCGCGGACCGAGAGCGGTGCAGAAGCACCAGCGTCCCCAACGCGACGAGGAGCCCCAGCACCCCGGACGCGCGGCCGCTGAGCACTGCCGCGCTCGCCGGAAGCAGAAGCAGAACGAGCACGACGATCAGCACTGCGGACATCGAGCTGCGCCCTCGTCGGAACATTCGCTCGGCGCCGGAGGCCTGATCACCCTCGAGTGGCAGCAGCAGCCAGCCCAGCAGGTACAGCAGCACTCCGGAACCACCGAACACGGCGGCCACCACGAATGCCACCCGAACCAACACCGGGTCGATCGCATACCGCCGGCCAATCGCCGCGGCGACGCCGGCGACCTTCCGATCGTTGGTTCGCCGGTGCGGCCTGGTGGCCCAGAAGTCCCGTACCGTGTCCTGCACCTTGATGTCGCTCACGTCAAAGAGCCTGACGTTGACCGACCGCGAGCACCATCAGGGGTCACCCTGATCCGCCCCCGGATCGGGGGACACCGGGGTCGACCCTGATACCCCTGGCAACCCCGCGCATGTGACCATGACAACGTGAGCACATCGGCCGATCAGGTGACCGGCGAACGGCGGCGCGTGCAGCCGGTCGCTGGGCCGCCACGGTTGTGTCGGCATCGGTCGGACCGGGTCATAGCTGGGGTGTCCAGCGGGATCGCCGAGCACCTCAGCGTGCCGGTGCTGTGGGTACGGGTGATCTTCGTGGCGCTCGCCGGTCTCGGTGGTGCTGGGCTGATCGGTTACGCGCTGCTGTGGGCGTTCCTGCCGGCGACCGAGGCGGGTGCCCGGCGACCGAGCAGCACCCGGGATCGGCAGCAGGCGGTCGGTCTGGTCCTGCTCGGCGGGGGTCTGGCACTGGCCGGGGCCGCGTGGGGCACCGCGTGGGGTGGTTGGGTGACCGGGCCGTTGGGTGTCGCCCTGATCGGTGCTGGTGTGGTGTGGCGGGAGGCCGACGCCAGCCAACGGACCCGCTGGCGCAGTGGCGCGGGGCTGGTCTTCGGTGGCGGCCGGATGGCGCTGCTCCGGGTACTGGCCGGGATCGCGTTGGTGACCAGCGGGATCGCGGTGTTCCTGCTCAACCAGGGCAACCTGGGCCAGTTCCGGTTTGCACTGCTTGCCGCCGCCGCGACCCTGGTCGGGGTGGCCGTGCTCACCGTGCCCTGGTGGTTGCGGCTGATGCGGGCATTGGGTGAGGAACGCCGAGCCCGGATCCGCACTGAGGAGCGGGCCGAGATCGCCGCGCACCTGCATGACTCAGTACTGCAGACGCTCGCGTTGATCCAGCAGCAGTCCGATTCAGCTCGGGAGGTCCGCCGGCTGGCCCGGGGCCAGGAGCGGGAGCTTCGTTCCTGGCTTTACGGACCGCAGGGCTACGGGACGGTGGCGCAGATCCACACCGACGGCCACGCCGCGGCGCCGGCCTTCGCCGCGGCGCTACACGCCGCTGCCGGCGAGGTGGAGGACACCTACGCGGTGACCATGCTGGTCGTCGTAGTGGGCGACTGCGCTCTGGAGGACCCGCTGCCCTCGCTGGTGCAAGCCAGCCGGGAGGCGATGGTCAATGCGGCTAAACATGCCGGAGTCGCCGAGGTCAGCGTCTATGCCGAGGTCGAGCCCGGGCAGGTACATGTTTTCGTGCGAGACCGCGGCGCTGGGTTCGATCCGGCGGCCGTGGCCGCTGATCGGCATGGGTTGACCGACTCGATTCGCGGCCGGATGCAACGCCACGGGGGTACGGTGACTCTGCGCACGTCGCCCGGTGAAGGCACTGAGGTCCAGCTGGCCGTCGCTCGCCGGAAGGGCGGAGAAGAGGTATGACTGCCGAGACGAGCGGGGATCGAGCCATCCAGGTTTTCCTGGTAGACGACCACGCGCTGTTTCGCACTGGTGTGAAGGCCGAGCTGACCCGCGCCGGTGCCGCCGACCCGGACGGACCGCCGGTCGTGGTGGTCGGCGAAGGCGGATCCGTGCAAGAGGCGGTCACCGGGATCGGGCACCTGCGACCCGATGTCGTGCTCCTTGACGTCCATATGCCCGACGGGGGCGGCGCGGAGGTGCTGCGCCGGGTCCGCCCCGAAGTGCCCGACGTGGTCTTCCTCGCACTGTCGGTGTCCGACGCGGCCGAGGACGTGATCGCGGTGATCCGGGCTGGAGCCCGCGGGTATGTGACCAAGACAATCTCCGGACGGGACTTGGCAACGGCGGTGCGCCGGGTGCACGCCGGCGACCCGGTGTTCTCCCCGCGGCTGGCTGGTTTCGTCCTCGACGCCTTCGCTCAACGGCCTGGGGCGGCGCCGGTCGGCGACCCGGAGGTGGATCTACTCACCCCCCGAGAGCGCGACGTGCTGCGGCTGTTGGCCCGCGGCTACGCCTACAAGGAGATCGCCGCGGAGCTGTTCATCTCGATCAAGACAGTGGAGACGCACGTCTCGTCAGTACTGCGAAAGACCCAGCTGTCCAACCGCTACGAACTGTCCCGCTGGGCGACCGACCGCCGGCTTGTGTAGCCAAGGACTGCACTCACGAGTCGGGTTTGGCAACAGCGGCGAGTGTGGACCCCCCGACCCGCGAGGCCGATTGGATCAGTAGCCTGCCGTCGGGTGAGTTGCCCATGGTGAGCCGGTAACGCTCCAAGGTCCGATTCCGGTTCGTCGGTTCGAAGACCAGATTCACCAGCACGGTGTTGCCCTGCACGGCAACCGGCCCGCGGATGCTGAGTCGGTTGATCCCGTTCCAGAATTCGGTGTAATGCCCGAAGCCCTGAGCGCGTTCGGCGGTGCCCAGGTACTGCCACGCCACGGTGGTGTCCTGAGGTAGCAAGCCGTAGTAGGTGCGGACCGTCTGCTCCAACTGCGCTGGTTGCGCTTGAGCTGGTGGTGGCGCGGCCGGTACCGGCTTGGGTAGGGCACCGACGTCGGGCACCGGTGGAGTTGCGGGGGTGGCTGCCGCTAGCTGGCCACGTCCGGCGGTAGGTACGGCCACTTGCGACACCACGCCGAGGACGATGGCGAGCACGACGAGGCAGCCTGCGGCTGCGAACAACACCGCCGGTCGCCGCGACCAGGCGACCTTGTGGGTCGCTGGTCTGCGCACCGCCGTAGTGTCGCGCGGCGGGCTAGCGGGCAGGTCGACGGCGGTCAGCATCGTCGAGACGA
>JAODNG010000362.1 GCA_025465385.1 Pseudonocardiales bacterium | reverse complement strand
GCCGTAAATAGTCGTGATCGAGCAGGGAGCCAAGCCAGTGTCGGACGAACCGCGCCAACCCTCCGTTCCTTTCCGCGGCCTCGAGCACGTTAGCGATGGCCTGCTCGTCGGTCGCGCTGACGCCCGACGGCCAGGCACCAGGCGGCCGACCGGCCGCGGCAAGGGCGGCGTCCAGTCCGTCGGCCACCGGCACCGCCTCGGCAACCCGCCACCACCGCAGCTGCGCGAGCATCCTGGGACCAACTCCGAACAGGGCAAGCTTGGCACGTGGCCATCCGCCAGCCTGCTGCACCGCGGCGGAAAAGACAGCTACGCTCTCTGGATCCCGCAGCCGCAGGCCAGATAGATCGGCCACCACACAACTTGCGTTGCTTAACAGCTCTACCAGCGCATGGCGGGCCACCGCCGCGGTCTGCAACGACAACTGGCCGCTCAGCCCTGCCACCACATACCCGCTCTGCGGCTGGACCGCCACCTCAACGACGTCGTTCATCGTGCGCCTCTTCCCGACACGTATGAGGCGATCAACGGTCCGCGATTGCAGCCAAGTTGGCCACATCCGCAGAGACAGTGGCGAGGATAAGCCGCCGATAGAGTTGAGTGCCGAGAAAACGCCGAGGGCAACCTACTCAGCTCGCATTCCACCGACGCCTCCCGTGACGCGGAAATCAGCGCCTGACCGATGGGCGTCCAGCTGAGTTAGATGCTCCGGCCAACCCATCACTGATCAACCAGCTTGCCCGGTTGCGAAGGCGACTGCCGAGATCATGATCATATTCACCCTTATCGCTCCACCCACGAGAGTGAAGCAGGCGCTCAGGTTGGCGCTGCCAGACCGAAGGCAAACCTGGCTGGGCGGTTGGATCATGTGTCCGGCCGATTGATCAAACCGATGGTGGAAGGATAAATGGTCAATCTTCCTGACGAGGCCTGCCGGTGCGGCGCCGGGTGGTGCATACGACGGACTTCGATCAGGCCCACGAGACAATGGAGCGCGTGTGCCTGTCGATGGCCATATTGCCGGGATAATTATCACGTAGAAACGACTCAAGCGCGCTCAGTGGTCTTTACAGTTGGCCTGCCCATTGACATCCGGTGGTGAGGCAACTTCGCACAGATATGCCTAAATTTCCCGCGCGTGGCACTGGAACTGAGACTTGAACAGCGGCTTGCATTCGCGGACCGCTCCCGGGCCGATGATAGTCCGGCCCATGGTGCCCATGACTGCAAACTGCGGGCGTACGTTGACCGCGTGGGAGGCACGTGTGGCAACGCCCGTTGCGAAACCAGTACCGCACACGAAGCCATCCACCGCGAGCTCAGTACGTCATCCGGTGAGGGTGCACAAGGGCGGCCCGAGCCGGTGAACGCGACATCCGAGATCGACCACGACGATCTGGCGCATGATCGGGCAGAGCCTGTTCCCGATGTCGTTGGACCTGCTGCGTCCGCCCGGCGGCGCCGCCGTTCCGCCGGCTCGCGGAGGCGCCTGCGTCAGCATCCGGTCCCTCCAGGAGGGATTCCGTCGCCACCTCGACATGACCCCGACGCAATACCTGCGCGAGGTCCGCCTGGCCCGTGCCCACGAGGACCTCCGCCTTGCCGAGCCCAGCCAGGCCACGGTAACCCGAATTGCACACAACTCGGGATTCACCAGCGTCGGACGCTTCGCCCAGATGTACGCGAAGAGATACGGCAACCACCCCTCCGAGACGCGTCGCTCTCCCAGCCCTGGGCCCAGTCTCATTCTCGAGCGTTCGCCTCGGTCCGCGCCGTGATCGTGGTTTAACGATCATCGCGAGTTGAAACTCTCTATAGCAGATGGGTCAGGCGATCGGTTGGCGAACAGGCTCGTCGACCCCGACGGCGTTCTGCGGAGAGTCACCCGCCGGCGCTGCGCGTCTGGACCCCGCGCATGTAAGGAGAGTGAGTAGTCGATGTTGGTCGAAAACGAGTTCGAGGTTGCTGCACCGCTCGATCAGGTGTGGAAGCACATGCAAGACGTGCCGCGGATCGCGCCTTGCTTGCCGGGTGCCGAGCTCATCGATGTCAACGGTGATGTGTACAAGGGGCGAGTGACGACCAAGATGGGACCGGTGAAACTCCAATTCATCGGCACGGCCAAGATCGTCGAGCGTGACGAGTCCGCCAAGCGGATCGTGATGGATGCGTCCGGGTCGGAGGAAAAGGGCAAGGGCCAGGCCACCATGAAGGTGACGTCGACCATGGCCGCTTCGGGAAGTGGGACCCGAGTGAAGGTGGCTCAGGATATCCAGCTTTCCGGTGCCGCTGCCCAGTTTGGTCGGGGCATGGTTCAGGACGTCACGAGTGTGATCATGAAGAGTTTCGCCAAGTGCCTCGCGGATGATATTGGACGGTCCGCTCGTGGTGAGACAGCCGTGAAACGCGACGCTGTTCCAGTGAAGGGTTTCAGCATCGGCATGCAGGCGGCGATGACTGCGTTGAAACGGTTCTTCGGTCGGCTTTTCGGTCGGGTAGATGCGTGATGACGATCGTGAGCGAAGGAAGGATGAGTTGATCTTGCGGGTGATGTCCTAGCCGCACTGGTAAGTTGATTTCACCGTCGGAACACGGCCGAGCTGAGGTCAGGGCACACTCCCTGCTCGACGGCCTCTGCTCGAGGTCGTTCATCCGTCGCGTGCTCTGCCCCCGCACACTGCAGCCACACCGTCACGGGGCCAGCAGTGTTCTATTCAGGCAGCTACAGCCCCGCCATTCAAGACGTGCTGTCCGTGCCAGAGTTGCCGCTGGCCTTCTTGACGAGCGGCTCAGCCTTGTCTTTGGCCTTCTGACGAGGGGCTCAACCTTCTCCTTGACCTGATCGACGAGTGGCTCAGCCCTCGCGATGGTCTGACCCACCAGACGGTTGATCTTGTCCTCTCAAGCCATAGTGTCCACCGTTCCCTCGGCTCATCGGGATCCCAAATCCTTGCGCTCAGATGGGGTAACGGGAAGCACTGCCCGCCGCAGTCTTGGGAGACGCGCGGTGGCCCGTCCGCCCGCAACTGCTGGATTTCGAGAAACCGGCCGGGTCTTGGGGCTGCTTCGCGTTAGGACCCTGGGGGTCTGTCCGGCGACTTGGGAGCCGCATCGGTTAATGCCCGTCGGATGTCCTCCAGCGATTGGGCGGGAGCCGGCTCGGCTGCACCGGCTGCGCTGCAGCAGGTGCAGCGGCATCCCGACTGCCAGCCGATGAGCGTGCCGTGCGGGACATCTTGGAGTGCGGCCATCGATCCACTGTGGCGAACCGTGGTCTGACCGTCAACTTCTCCGGCTGGGGAAATGCGGTTCCGAGTGGCCGTACCGGCGACCCGTCGTGGTGGGCGCCGGAACCCGGTCTGTGGATCGCGGCGTCCACTACCGCCATCACTGTCCGTGGTCCTCTCCCAGGCAACTGTGAGGTTATGTGCAGCTTGCTCTCACTTATCCGGTCCATAACGGGAAGCACAACTTCGGCACGGCGCTTCGCGTGCTGCGCCTGATCAAAGGAGTGAGCGATGAACAGCGTCGCAGGCGGGAGTTATCGACGGACACGGACAAAGGTGGCGATCGGGGTCGTCGGCATCTCGGTCACGATGGGTGTCGTGGCGGCTTGCTCCGGTGGGCCGACCACCCAGGGAGCCACCCCGACGACGACAGCGCCACCCACGGCGACCGCTCCGGCCAAGGGCGGCCAAGGACGGCATGGGCTCATCGGGCAGATCACCGCCGAGAACGGTTCAACTTGGACGATCAACGCCAGGAGTGGCACTCAGTACACCGTGACCATCACGCCTCAGACGCAGTTCGGCACCAGGCGGATGCCCGGCACCGCACAGCAGTTCCCGGTCGGCAGTACCGTGCGCGTGAGGGGTACCGCCAACGGCTCCACCGTCACTGCGAACCGGATCACCGCAACCACACCGCGGCACCCAGCGAACACAGCGCCCAGCTCCCCACCCGGCTAAATGAGGGTCTTATCAGCGGTGGTAGTGGGGCGCTCGCCGTTCGACGAACGCCCTTACCCCTTCTCGACCCTGCCCGCTGTCGGCTCTCGCAGCGATAGCCTTCGCCTCCTCGTCAAGCTGCTCGGTGAAGTCTCGGGACCAGCCACCGTGGACAAGATCGCGGGCCGCGCCTAGGGCGTCCGTTGCTCCGTCGGCCAGCTCGGCGGCCAGGCGATCGACCGTCGCGCGCAGCTCCTGATCATCGACCACCCGAGTGGCCAGACCCATCGCCTCGGCCTCGGCTGCTGAGATCGCACGGTTGGTGAGAATGAGATCCCGGGCCCTGCTCGCGCCGACCGCCCGCGGCAACGTCCACGACATGCCGCCATCCGGGGTCAGGCCAATGGCCGTGTACGCGGCCCGTACCCGGGCTGATCGTCCGAGGACCAGCACGTCGCCCAGCAACGCCAGGCTGAGGCCTCCGCCGACCGCCCAACCCTGCACGCCGACGACGATCGGTACGGCCGAAGCCATCAGTGCGAGCACGGCCTGGTGGAACCCGGTAGCCCAGGCATGCACAGACGGTCCGGGCTCGGCTGCCTCGGCGAAAACGCGAACATCCCCTCCCACGCAGAATGTCTTCCCCTCGGCGACGATGGCGAGGCACCCGACGTTTCCGTCCAGCTGAAACGCTGCGGCGCGAAGCTCGTCGACGAACTCCGGGTCGATGGCGTTGCCCTGCTCCGGGCGGACCAGGACGATCCGCAGCACCCTGCCCTCCCGCTCCACCCGGATTCGGGATCCCAGCTTGCTGCCCACGACGTCTGCCTCCCGATCGGTCAAGGGCTCAGCCGAGGTCGCCGGTGTCGAAGGTGTTGCAACTCGTCAAGTCTCCGGACTGGTATCCGGTGAGGTACCACTTCTGGCGCTGCGCGGAGGTGCCGTGGGTGAACTCGCTCTCGTTGACCCGACCGCCACCGAGGTTGGATTGGATGTAGTCGTCACCGATCCGAGAGGCGGTGTCGAGTGCTGCGCTGACGTCCGCGTCGGTCACGTCGGTGATCAGCGGTCGACCGGACGATCCGGCGGTGGTGCTCGCGTTCTTCGCCCAGACCCCGGCGTAGCAGTCGGCCTGCAGCTCCAGCCGCACCGAACCAGAGGTCGGCCCGGAATCGCCCGCCTGGACCCGGCGAGATGTGCCGAGCAGGCTCTGCACGTGGTGGCCATACTCGTGGGCGATCACGTATGCGCGGGCGAACGGCCCGCCTTTCGCGCCAAAGCGCTGCTCAAGCTCCTGGAAGAAGTGTAAGTCGACGTAGCTCTCGCGGTCGGCAGGACAATAGAAGGGGCCGGCCTCCGAGCTTGCGCTGCCGCAACCGCTGTTCACCCCGCCGTTGAAGAAGGTGATACGGGGCTTGCGATAAGTCCGGCCAGAGTGGGCGAAGGCGTCCGTCCAGTAGGCGTCCAGAGAGTTAACGACGGCGACGACCTCGCAGTCGAGCGCCGTGTTGGCGTCTCGGCCGTGCTGGCAGCTCTCGCTGATCTGTGTGTTGTCGGCGCTTTGTCCCGCGCCGAGCCCGGGCAGGCCGTTGGGCAGCGGGCTGGCCGGCCCGCCACCGAGCTGGGAGAGCAGAAGGTAGAGCAGCAGACCGATGATGCCGACACCGCCGCTGCCCACCGCAACCCGGCCGCCGATGCCACCACTTCCGCGGCCGCGCTGGTCGTCCACCTGGGAAGTGTCGAGATCGGCGCCCTCATCGAACCGCACGGGGCCTCCTGCGATCTCCCACTAGCCGCAGCACCGACGTGCTCAATGAGGGTGGCGAGATCGTCGGAGTAGACGTCGAGGCAGTCCGCGACCCTGGCTCGGCCATGTCCGGCGATCCTACGCCACCAGGAGATGGCCAACACCTGCTGACGCCGTCCTCAATCCATGCAGACCGGCGA
>JAODNG010000360.1 GCA_025465385.1 Pseudonocardiales bacterium | reverse complement strand
ATCGGATGCGGTGCGCGCAGCTGTCGATGCTGCACAGCTAAACGGTGGTCAGCGCGAAACCCGGCTGTCCCAGCTGCAGAACTACCTCGCAGAGCTGCGCCAGCTGCGGATCCGCGCCACCGTCCCGACGCGCTGATTGGCCGTACTCAGGCTCAACATGAGGCCCGTGTCCGGTTGGGGCGCGACGCGATGGTGGCGAGCGTCCCACCGATCTGCAGCGCAGTGGGGCGACTGAGCGTTCAACATGAATGCGGCAGACTGGCCGGGGCGCACCGCCGTCGAGAGGAGCATCCGTGACCCGTCCGCAGGTCGACGTGTTGGCTGTCGCGCGTGAGCAGGTACTGGAACAGGGCACCGGGCTCTCGGAGCAGCAAGTCCTCGCAGTGTTGGAATTAGCCGACGACCGGTTGGCTGAGCTGCTCGCGTTGGCCCATGACGTGCGGATGCGCTGGTGTGGCCCTGAGGTGGAGGTCGAGGGCATCGTCAGTGTCAAGACCGGCGGCTGCCCGGAAGACTGCCACTTCTGCTCACAGTCAGGCCAGTTCAGCTCGCCGGTGCGGTCGGTGTGGCTGGACATCCCCGGTCTGGTCGAGGCCGCCAAGCAGACCGCGGCCACCGGGGCGACCGAGTTCTGCATCGTTGCCGCGGTGCGCGGGCCGGACCGTCGGCTGCTGGCCCAGGTCCGGGCCGGCATCGAGGCGATCCGTGCTGAACCGGAAACCGCGAACATTAACATCGCCTGTTCTCTGGGAATGCTCACCCAGCAGCAGGTGGACGAGTTGGCTGTCATCGGCGTGCACCGTTACAACCACAACCTGGAGACCGCACGCTCACACTTCGCCAAGGTTGTGACCACGCACACTTGGGAGGAGCGCTTCGAGACGCTGCGGATGGTGCGCGAAGCTGGGATGGAGGTCTGCTGCGGCGGCATTATCGGGTTGGGCGAGACGGTGGCGCAGCGCGCCGAGTTCGCCGCGCAGCTCGCCATGCTGGCCCCCGATGAGGTCCCGATGAACTTTCTGATCCCGCAGCCCGGCACCCCGTATGAGGGCTATGACGTGGTAGCAGGCGTCGAGGCGCTGCGGACCGTAGCCGCGTTCCGCCTTGCGTTACCCCGCACAGTCCTGCGCTTCGCCGGTGGCCGCGAGCTCACCCTCGGGGATCTGGGTGCCGAGCGGGGCATGCTCGGCGGCATCAACGCGATCATCGTGGGCAACTACCTGACCAATCTCGGCCGGCCGGCGCAGGCGGACCTCGAGATGCTCACCGAACTGCGCATGCCGATCAAAGCCCTCGGCCGGACGTTATGAACTGTTGCGACGCCTGTGGACGTCCGATGGACAGCGGCCAGCACGACAGCTGCGCCCACCGCAGGCAGCTCGACCCGCCGCGATACTGCCCCCAGTGCGGCCGTCGGATGGTGGTGCAAGTAACGCCGACCGGCTGGTCGGCCAGATGCAGCGCGCACGGGCCGCACCCGAGGTCGGGATGAGCGCGGCGCAGCAGGATGTCCAGCAAACTACCGAGCCTCGAGGCGGTGTGGTAGGCGGCGTCGATCTGGTTCCCGCGCTGGGCGTGCTCTGTGCGGTGGCGGTGCTGGGCCTGCCACTGGGCGCCCTGTGGTCCTGGCTGGCGCCGCCCGAGTTCGTCGCGCGCTCCGCGCTGGCGCCCACGCCAGGTGGCGTGCTGCCCTTCGTCGGGCAAAGCGAGCACCGCTTCGACGATATGGCGACCTTCGTGCTGTTCGGGCTGGCCGCCGGAATCCTCATTGGCGCGGCGTTGTGGCTATTCCGGCGGTGGCGTGGCCCGTTAGTGCTGGTTGCCGCGGTGATCGGCTCGCTGGTGGCGGCCTGGCTCGCGATGCGTGTCGGGCTGTGGCTGGCCGCTGAGCACTATCCCAATCGAGCGGGGACCGGCGCGCCGTTCCCGCAGGCGCCGGTGCTCGAATCAACTTGGGTGATCATCGCGCAGCCGTTCGGCGTTGCGGTTACCTACTGCCTCACGACCGCATGGAACGGCGCGGCGGACTTGCGCTCGTGAGCGTTCAGTTGCGGCTGGCTTGTTCTGCGAACTGGTTCAGCGGTACCGGTACCGCACGCAGCGTCCGCAGGAACGCCGCCTCCCGCACCAGCAGGGTGCGTACCATCCGTAGCCGAGCGGCTGGATCGCGGTCCTCGAGTAACGCTTGCCGGTCTTCCAAGGTCAGCAAGCAGTCTGAAGCGAGTAGGTGTGCCAACGCTGCGACGTCGACGTCCTGCTTGGGCTCCTCCCAATCACCGTGCTGCCACGCCGCGCAGCAGTACTGCCGGTGGGCTTCCCGGGCCGAGCGAGCCAGCATCGGCAGGAGCATCGACTGTTCTGCTGGTAGGTCGTCATCGGGCACCCACTCGATCCTGCCAACCAAATACGGCGCGGAGGTGTTGTCGATATCGAGCAGCCTGAACCGCTTCGTGCCGCGAGTGACAATGTCGAAGCGGCCATCGGGCAGCCTGCGGGCGTCCTGGAGTAGCGCGGTGCATCCGATCTCGTGGACCTCCTCGGTCGACTCCAGACCCTGCTTGACCGCGATCACGCCGAAACTCCGGCCGGGTACGGCGCCGGTCACCAGGTCGATGGTCAACTGACGGTAACGGGGCTCGAAGATGTGCAGGGGAAGGGACGCACCCGGAAGCAGCACAGTGCCCAGCGGGAAGAGCGGGACGGTCTCAGCCACAGGTAAACGTTACGGTGCCGCGCCTGGATCCGCTAAGTGAACTGCCCCTTCCGGGGCATGCTGTGGTTCCGGTGGTCGCAGCACGGCAAAGGGATCGGTGATCCGCATCCCGCGCTCCGCGAAGCGGTACAGGGCCGCGGGTCGGCCGCCGGACGGCCCCGGCGCGGCGGTTCCGCCGGTGGGGACCAGCACCCCGCGGCGGGACAGCACCCGCTGTAAGTTGGTTGCCGAGACCCGGTGGCCCAGTGCAGCGGCATAGAGCTCGCGCAGCCTGGAGATAGTGAACTCGGGCGGCGCAAGCGCGAAGCCGAGGTTGGTGTAGGACAGCTTGGCGCGCAACCGATCCCTGGCCCGGCGCACGATCAGGCCGTGATCGAAGGCAGTGGGTGGCGACCCTTGTAGGGCATCGGTCACCGGGTGCCATGCCGTGTCGTCGGGCAGCACGGGATCGGCCACGCAGGGCACCAAGCCGAGGAAGGCAGTCACGACAGTCCGCCGTTGCGGCATCCGATCCGGCGCGCTGAAGACCTGGAGTTGCTCGACGTGCGCGACCTCGCGGACGTCCACTTTCTCGGCGAGCTGGCGTAGCACCGAGGTTTGCACGTCCTCACTGTCGCCGAGTCGACCGCCCGGCAACGCCCAGCGCCCGGCATCGGGCTCGATGCCGCGTTGCCACAGCAGCACCTGCAACTGCCCGTCACGGACCTGCAGCACAGCGGCGAGGACCTCGTGCATCGCGAGGCCAGCGCTGTTATGATTCACGTTTTCGATTATAAGGCGAAAACTAAGCAGGGGCCAGCGTCGGCGCTGGCTAAGGAGGCGACATGGCCGCTACCGCCGCGTCGGAGTGGACCCACGCCGGCCATCCAGGGCCGGAGTTTGATCGAGCTTGGCGTCAAGAAGTACGCGAACTCGCCCGGCAGCGCGACGCGGTGTTGCTCGCGCACAACTACCAGGTGCCCGAAATTCAGGACGTCGCCGACCACGTGGGGGACTCTCTGGCGCTGTCGCGCATCGCCGCTGACTGTGCGGCCAGCACCATCGTCTTCTGCGGCGTGCACTTCATGGCCGAGACGGCGAAGATCCTGGCACCGGGCAAGACGGTGCTTATCCCGGACGCGCGTGCGGGTTGCTCGCTGGCCGACTCCATTGACGCCGGCCAGCTGCGGGATTGGAAGACCGAGCACCCGAACGCGATCGTCGTGTCGTATGTGAACACCAGCGCAGAGGTCAAGGCCGAAACCGATATCTGCTGCACTTCATCCAACGCCGTCGAGGTGGTGGACTCGATCCCGGCGGACCGGGAGGTGCTGTTCCTGCCCGATCAGTTCCTCGGTGCGCACGTGCAACGGGTCACCGGCCGGACGAACCTGCACATCTGGGCTGGCGAGTGCCACGTGCATGCCGGGATCAACGGCGCCCAGCTGGCCGCGAAGGTTGCGGCCAGACCCGACGCCGAGCTCTACATCCACCCGGAATGTGGCTGCGCGACCAGTGCCCTGTACCTGGCGGGTGCGGGTGCGGTGCCCGCCGACAGGGTGCGGATCCTGTCCACCGGCGGCATGCTCGATGCGGCCCGAGCGACTGGAGCGCGCGACGTATTGGTGGCCACCGAAATCGGCATGCTGCACCAGCTGCGGCGTGCGGCCCCCGGGGTCGAGTTCCAAGCGGTCAACGACCGGGCCTCCTGCCGGTACATGAAGATGATCACTCCGGCGGCGTTGCTGCGCTCACTACGCGACGGTGTCGACGAAGTGACCCTCCCAGCCGACATCGCCGCGCGCGCCCGCAGCGCGGTGCAACGCATGATCGCTATCGGCCGAGCGGGCGGCGCCGAGTGACGATCTGGGACGTCACTGTCGACCTCGCGGTGGTCGGTACTGGCGTCGCTGGGTTGACCGCCGCCCTGCGCGCCGCAGAGCTCGGCCTGCGGGTGGTGGCTGTGACCAAGACCACGGTCGAGGACGGCAACACCCGGTGTGCGCAGGGCGGTATCGCGGTGGTCTGGCCCGGGCCGCCGCCCGGAGATAGCGTGGACGCGCACGTAGCGGACACGCTAGTGGCCGGCGCCGGGCTCTGCGACGAGACCGCTGTCCGGACGATCCTGGCCGCCGGCCCCGCCGCGGTCAGCGAGCTCAAGATGCACGGTGCCGTCTTCGACGGTGGCTGGGCGGATGTGCACCGGACCAGGGAGGGCGGGCATCGGGCCTACCGAGTGATCCACGCCGGTGGTGACGCCACCGGCGCCGAAATCGAGCGGACGCTGGCCGGCGCCGCCCGCAGCCGGCAGTTGATGCTGTTGGAAGGGCAGTCGGTCAGCGAGGTGCTGCGCGACGATACCGGTCGAGTCGCCGGCCTCGCGCTGCTCGACGAGCTTGGTGCGGGAGTGTTGGGCGCTCGGGCCGTCTTGCTTGCCACCGGAGGACTCGGCCAGCTCTACGCCGCCAGCACCAATGCCGATGTTGCCACCGGTGACGGGTTGGCACTGGCATTACGGGCCGGGGCGCTGACCGCCGACCTGGAGTTTGTGCAGTTCCATCCGACGGCGCTCTACCTCGGCACGGGCTCGAGGGGTCGCCAGCCACTGGTCACCGAGGCGATCCGGGGCGAGGGCGCGGTACTGCTGGACATCGACGGCGCCCCGGTGATGACTGGTGTGCATCCGCTCGGTGGTTTGGCGCCGCGCGACGTGGTGGCCGGGGCGATCACCAGGAGGATGGCGGCGACGGGCACCGACCACGTCCTGCTGGACGCCACCCACCTCGGCAGCGCGGAGCTGCGCCGTCGTTTCCCGACGGTGCACGCGGCCTGTGCGTCGGTCGGCGTTGACCCAGGCTGCGAGCCGATTCCGGTGGCCCCGGCAGCGCATTACCAGTGCGGTGGCGTGGTCACCGACACCAGCGGCCGGACGACGGTGCCCGGGTTGTACGCCGCGGGTGAGGTCGCCCGGACCGGTTTGCACGGCGCGAACCGGCTGGCTTCCAACAGCCTGCTGGAGGGGCTGGTGATGGGGCGACGGGCTGCGGAGGCGGTGGCTGCTGACTTCACGGTGTCCCGGTGTCCCGGTCCGCCGCTGCCCTCCCACGAGCCTCGCCCGGTCGCTGATCGCGACGCGCTGCAGCAATCGATGAGTGCGCACGCCGGCATCGGGCGCGACTCGGCCGGGCTCGCCGCTGCTTCGGCAGTCGCGGGCGCCACCACACGTCGGCGGATACGGACGCCGCATGACGCCGAGGACGCTGGACTCACCCTGGCGGCGGCCGCCGTGCTGGCCGCCGCCGCCGCACGCACCGAGAGCCGCGGTTGCCACCTGCGGACAGATCATCCTCGCTCTGCGGAGCGCTGGCGGCGCAGCATCGCCGTGGTACTCGACGATGACGGAACTCCGGTGCTGGCCGAGCCGGTGCTGATCGGAGGGGTGGCGTGAACGCACTCGCCAGCGTGGGGCTGGATGCCGACGAAATACATCGGGTCATCAGCACCGCGCTGGCCGAGGACCTACGCTACGGCCCGGACGCCACCACTGCGGCCTGCGTGCCTGCCGGAGCTGTCGCCACGGCGACTGTCTCGCCACGTGAACCTGGCATGCTAGCCGGTCTGCCGGTATTCCTCGCCGTGCTCGACGCGGTACTCGGAGCCGGCGGATACGAGATCATCGCGCGGCGCCACGACACCGACCGGCTTGCCACCGGCGAGATCGCACTCGAGGTGCGCGCCCCGATCGCTGGCCTGCTCACCGCCGAGCGAACCGCGCTCAACCTGTTGTGTCATCTTTCCGGGGTGGCCACCGCCACCGCGGCATGGGTGGATGCGGTGGCCGGCACCGGCGCGTCGATCAGGGACTCACGCAAGACGCTGCCCGGTTTGCGCGCATTGCAGAAATACGCGGTGCGCTGTGGCGGTGGGGTCAACCATCGGATGGGGCTCGGGGACGCAGTATTGATCAAGGATAACCACGTGGCCGCAGCTGGTTCGGTGACTGCGGCGGTCGCGGCCGTGCGGGCGCATGCTGCCGCGTTGCCGTGTGAGGTGGAGGTAGCCACCCTCGACGAGTTGGAGGAGGCATTAGCCGCCGAAGTGTCCCTGGTGCTGCTGGACAACATGACAGTCGCGCAGTGCGCCGAAGCGGTCCGCCGCGCCGCAGGCTCGAACACTGAGCTGGAGGCCTCCGGTGGCCTGACCCTGGACGTCGCCCGGCCCTACGCCGAAACCGGTGTGCGCTACCTCTCCGTAGGCGCCCTTACCCACTCAGCCCCAGCCCTAGACCTAGGTCTCGACCTGTCCTGAGCCGCCACGCGGCGCCATTCGGAGTCGAATCGCGGTTTCCGGACCTTGCCGTTCGGCTCCGAACGGCAAGGTGGCTAGGAGCACGGCGAGGGCTTGGTGCCACTGGTCGTGGATTTGATCGTCGCCGCGTACGTTTCTGATGATTGCGCCACATGCTGTGCAGAGCTTGCCTGCGGATCGGAATTCGTAGCTTGGGGTCCGCGCGATCAGGTCACCGGCCGTGTCTTGGGACAATTGAGGCATCCTCTCCTGCGTGCGCTAGCGCGCGGCGCAGTGGGCTCCGATGATTCGCGGGACGCAGTCTGCGTAGCTCAGCAGTAGGTCCACCGCCGCGTCGTTGCGGGTGGTCTCGCGGTCGATCACCGACGCCGGGGGATAGAAGCCGCCTTGCGTCATGCTGGTCGGGTACATCTCCAGCGTGTAGGACCAGATGTGGTGCTGCGCCCACATCCAGTCCGCGATCGAGCCGTCGTTGATGTAAAGGTTGCTGGACTGCTCAGGTCTGTAGCCGTTGGTGGCGGCCATCTGCTGGCCCAGCTTTCGGAACGTATCCGCGTCGGAGTTGGTCAGGCCGGGGCCGGTGTCACTGGCGGTGAAACCGTAGGGCCAGAGCACCAGCTCGGAGAAGCTGTGGAAGTCGATGTGGGCGGTGATCTGCTGCTCGCCACCGATGACCCGGCTGTTCACCCAGTCCCGGAGCTGCGCGGTCTCCGGCGCTGAGAACGGGGCCGGGCCGTGGTAGGTGTCGTTGGCGGGATTGCCGCTCGACCCGTCACAGCAGGCCCACTCGTCGCCCCAGTTCCGGTTGAGGTCGGTTCCAACGTGGCTATTGTCCGGAGCCGGTTGGCGGTTCTTGCGCCACATCGCGAAAAGACCCGTGGAGATGTCGTACTCGGCGCCGTCCGGGTTGGCCATCGGCACCACCCAGATTTCCCGGGACTTCAACAGGTGGGTAATCGCCGGATCGGTTCCATAGCCCCGCGCCAGCCGTCGCACAATGTGCAAGCACATTTCGACGGTGATGTGCTCACGGGCGTGCTGAGCGCAGCTGAACAGTACCTCCGGCTCGTGCTTGTCCGTGCGGACGTCGTCGCTGATCTTTACCAGCAGTAGCGGGCGGCCCTGCACCGACTTCCCGTAGCTGGATATTGCGACCTGGTTGGGGTGCGCGGCGGCCAGCGAGTCGAGCTCGGTGGTGAGCTGGCGGTAGGTGTGATAACCCTGGTACCCGATGGGGAATTGGCCGGGCGCCACCGGTACCGGCAGCGGTGCCGCCGCTGGAAGCGAAACCAGCCGCAGCCCGCTGGCTCGCAATCGCTCGGCCTGCGCGGACGTGGCGAGTACCTCCAGATAGTCGCGTCCGCCGCCGAGGATTTCCACGCCCTGATTCGCGACGGCGGTGCGCGCGCTGGGGTTGTCCACCCCCGGCACCTGATAGACCGACGACGGCGGGGCCGGCGCCGCGGCCGCCGAGATCGGAACGACCAGGGCGAGAATCCCCAACACAGCGCTCACCACAACCCGCCGCACAGACATCCCACGCACGGTAACGGTGGCCGCCATCTGCGCATTCAGCAGGCTGGGCCTGGCTATTTCGAGGCGTCACACCCCGCTGAGCCCGCTCAATGCGCAGCGGCGCTTACCCTGTGAGGCGACGCTCGCATTGACAGGGGGTTCGCATGCTTGGCCGCACCGACCTGCGTGGTCGTCTTCCTGGCCCCGCGACGCTGCGCGGCATGCTGCCTCGGGCAGAGGTCGACGTCGACGCTGTGGCCCACCAGGTCGCTCCGGTAATCGACGCGGTGCGCGACCGCGGTGTGGCGGCGGTGCTGGACTTCGCCGAACGCTTCGACGGGGTACGGCCAGGCGGTGTCCGGGTGCCGGCCGATGCGTTGCGCACTGAGCTGGAGCAGCTGGACCCCACCGTGCGCGCGGCGCTGGAGGAGTCCATCGCCCGGGTCCGACGAGCGCATGCCGACCAGCGACGCACCGAGACGGTCACCCAGGTGGTAGCCGGCGGCACCGTCACGCAGCGGTGGATACCGGTGGCCCGGGTCGGGCTCTATGCACCCGGCGGGCTGGCGGTCTACCCGTCCACGGTGGTGATGAACGTGGTACCCGCACAGGTGGCCGGAGTGGCGTCGCTGGTGGTGTGTTCACCGCCGCAGGCCGCTCACGGCGGTCGGCCGCACCCCACCGTGCTTGCCGCCGCCGCGTTGCTCGGGGTCGACGAGGTATGGGCTGTTGGCGGAGCGCAGGCCATCGCACTGCTCGCCTACGGTGGCACGGACACCGACGGCGCGGCGCTGGACCCGGTGGACCTGGTCACCGGGCCCGGCAACATCTACGTCACCGCAGCCAAACGCGCGTTGCGCGGCATGATCGGCATCGACGCCGAAGCCGGCCCCACCGAGATCGCCATCCTGGCCGATGGCAGTGCCGACCCGGTGCACGTCGCCGCTGACCTGATCTCTCAGGCTGAGCACGACACCCTGGCGGCCAGCGTGCTGGTCACCGACTCGGTAGCGCTCGCCGACGCCGTCGACGCCGAGCTGGACCGGCAGGTCGCGGTGACCAAACACACCGAGCGGATCCGCACCGCGCTGAGCGGCCGGCAATCCGGCTGCATCCTCGTCTCCGACGTGGCCGCGGGGCTGTCAGTGGTGGACGCCTACGCGGCCGAGCACCTGGAAATCCAGACCGCTGACGCCGCCGCGGTGGCTCGCCGGGTGCGCAACGCCGGGGCCATCTTCGTCGGCCCGTACGCGCCGGTCTCGCTGGGCGACTACTGCGCCGGCTCCAATCACGTGCTGCCCACCGGAGGCTGCGCTCGGCATTCCTCGGGGCTGTCCGTGCAGACCTTCCTACGCGGCGTCCAGCTCATCGAGTATGACTCCGATGCCCTGGTGAAGGTCGCCGACCACGTCGTCGCCTTGGCTGAAGCTGAGGACCTGCCCGCGCACGGTCAGGCGATTACCGCACGGTTCCGGGGGACCTCGCAGTGACGGCGGTGGCTGGCCCGATCGGCTGCCAGGTGACGCTCGCCGATCTGCCCCTGCGCGACGACCTGCGGCACCGCAGTCCCTACGGCGCGCCGCAACTCGACGTCGCCGTGCAACTGAACACCAACGAGAACCCCTACCCGCCGCCTCCCAAGCTGGTGGCCGACGTCACCGCCGCCGTGGCGCTGGCGGCGCGGAACCTACACCGCTACCCCGACCGGGACGCCGTGGCGCTGCGCACCGACCTAGCCGGATACCTCGCCGAGCGCACCGGCGTGGCGCTGACCGCGGCTAACCTGTGGGCCGCCAACGGATCCAACGAGATCATCCAGCAGCTGCTGCAGGCCTTCGGCGGAGCCGACCGAAGCGCATTGGGCTTCACACCGTCCTACTCCATGCACCCGATCATCTCCGCGGGCACCCGCACGCAGTGGATACCAGCGCCGCGGCGGACCGACTTCTCGCTGGATCCCATCGGCGCGGTGGCTGCCATCGAGCAGCATCGGCCCGATGTGCTGTTCATAACCAGTCCCAACAACCCCACCGGGCAGTCGATCCCGTCTGACGACCTGGCGACGGTGCTCGGCGCGGCGCCGGGCATCGTGGTGGTCGATGAGGCCTATGGGGAGTTCTCCAGGCGCCCGAGCGCGATCAGACTGCTCGAGCAGTTCGCCGACCGGCTGGTGATCTGCCGGACGATGAGCAAGGCGTTCGCATTCGCGGGCGGGCGGTTGGGCTACCTCGCCGCCGCGCCGGCAGTGGTGGACGCGCTGTTGCTGGTGCGGCTGCCCTACCACCTTTCGGCGCTCACCCAGGCTGCCGCCCGCGCCGCCTTGCGCCACGGATTTTCGACACTGGAGTCCGTGGCTACTTTGGTAGCGGAGCGTGAACGCGTCATGACGGGTCTGCGCAACCTCGGCGCCCAAGTGGTGCCGTCCGATGCCAACTTCGTGTTGTTCGGATGGTTCGCCGATGCGCCAGCGGCGTGGCGGTGTTATCTGGAGCACGGTGTGCTGATCCGGGATGTGGGAATCGCGGGTCACCTCCGGGTCACCGTGGGCACGCCCGCGGAGAACGATGCGTTCCTGGCCGCCAGTGCGGCTGTCATCGCTGAGGAGGCACGGTGAGCCGCACGGCGCGGATCGAGCGAGTGACGAAGGAATCATCCGTGCTCGTCGAGCTAGACCTCGACGGCACCGGGGCGACCGAGGTGGACACCGGCATCGCGTTCTTCGACCACATGCTCACTTCCTTGGGCAAGCACGCGGCATTCGACCTGTTCGTGCGCGCAACTGGCGACATCGAGGTGGACGCACACCACACCGTCGAGGACGTTGCCATCGTTCTTGGTCAGGCGCTGCATCAGGCGCTGGGAGACAAGTCCGGCATCCGGCGATTCGGTGACGCGTGGGTGCCGATGGACGAGACGCTGGCGCATGTGGCGGTAGACGTGTCCGGGCGCCCTTACTGTGTGCACACCGGCGAACCTGACGTACTGGCGGCTTTCGTCGTGGGGGGTAACTACCCGACAGTGCTCAACCGGCACGTTTTCGAGACGCTGGCCGTTCATGCGCAGCTGGCTCTCCACATCCGGGTGCTGCATGGTCGCGACCCGCACCACGTCACTGAGGCTCAGTACAAGGCGCTGGCGCGGGCATTGCGCGTCGCGGTGGAGCCCGACCCGCAGACCTGCGGGGTGCCGTCCACCAAAGGCGTCCTGTGAGCTGGATCGGTCTCGCCATGCTGGCCGTGGCCGGCTTTCTGCTCGGGGGGGTGGTCTCGGCCTGGCGCCGCTCGCGGTCGCTGGCTGTTGTGCTGGGAATCGGGACCGCACTAGCGGTCGCCAGTGGCGTCGCCTGGCTGCTCTGATCGCGCTCGACTGCGCTGCGCCTCGGGGTGTTCAACCCCGTGGCGGGCCGTATTTGCGTACCGCTATAGGCATCACCGGGTACCGTCCTTCGTAGATCCGTTGGTGTAACTCCGCTTCGACGATGGCGCGCACGATCGGTAACTGCCGGGTGGCGTCCTCGGTAGTGGTTATCTGCAGCGGCCAGTCCCCGGCGGTCGAGCCCCGCAAATGGGCGTGGTTGAAGTTGCGGCGGAACCAGGCGATTACCTGGACTGGCGCGACCGGACCACCATCTCGGGAAATGGCTTCCCGTTGCGACGGCCAGGACAGCTCCCAGTGCTCGCCCAGGCTGCCGTCGCCCTGCTCGACGCTGCGGCGGGTGATCTCGCCGGTGCCGTCGAGGAATGCTGCATCGGCCTCGGCGAAAACGCGCCGGACCACTGGATCGAGCAGCTCAACCGCCCGGCGGAACACCGCCACCCGATCCACCCACGACACCGCCCCCTCATAACTATGCGCCACAAGATCCGCCAAGTGCCGCATCAGGTCGTCCTCGCGCACCACCCCAGGATGACGCATTCAGCGGGCGCAGCGGAGTTATCCGTACTTCGTTTACCCCGCTGAGCCCGCTGAATGCGGGTGGGCCAAGCTGGCGGGGTGAGCAGCGTCGTCGTTTTGGACTATGGGTCGGGGAATCTGCGGTCTGCTGAGCGGGCATTGCGGCGGGCAGGTGGCGACGTGGTGGTGACGGCGGATGTCGACGCTGCACTGAATGCCGACGGACTGGTGGTGCCCGGGGTCGGGGCTTTCGCCGCCTGCATGGCGGGGCTGCGGTCGGTGAACGGTGAACGGATCATCGGTCGCCGGCTGGCCGGTGGTCGCCCGGTACTGGGCATCTGCGTGGGCATGCAGGTGTTGTTCAGGCGTGGCGTCGAGCACGGGGTGCAGACCGACGGGTGCGGGGAGTGGCCAGGGACCGTGGAGCGGTTGAAGGCCGACGTGCTGCCGCACATGGGGTGGAACACCGTGGCGCCGCCGCCCGGCTCGCGGCTGTTCGCCGGGCTCGACCCGGATACTCGCTTTTACTTCGTCCATTCCTACGCTGCCCGCCGCTGGGAGATGGAGACTTCAGAGCCGCTGACCCCTCCGCTAGTGACGTGGGCCGAGCACGGCGAGCCATTCGTCGCGGCGGTGGAGAACGGACCGTTGTGGGCGACGCAGTTCCACCCCGAGAAGTCCGGCGACGCAGGCGCGCACCTGCTGCGCAACTGGATCGAGACACTGTAAGCGGGACACCGACGGCGCCGAATATGGTGAGCCGGTGAATTTTGTGCTGCTGCCCGCGGTGGACGTCGCCGGTGGCCGGACCGTCCGCCTCACCCAAGGTGAAGCCGGCACCGAGACGTGGTACGGCGACCCGATCGAGTGCGCGCTGGCCTGGCAGGCCGACGGCGCCGAATGGATCCATCTGGTAGATCTTGACGCGGCGTTCGGGCGGGGCGCCAACGCTGAGCTGCTGGCCGAAGTCGTCGGCAGGCTGGACATCGCGGTGGAGCTATCCGGGGGCATCCGAGACGACGCGTCGCTGCACCGGGCGCTGGCTACCGGATGCGCTCGGGTGAATCTGGGCACCGCTGCGATCGAAGACCCGGACTGGTGCCGCGAAGTGATCGCCGAACACGGCGAGCGGATCGCGGTGGGGCTCGACGTCCGGGTCATCGACGGGCAGCACATCCTCGCTGCCCGGGGCTGGACCGCCTCTGGCGGCGACCTCTGGGAGGTGCTGGAACGTCTCGACGCCGACGGTTGCCTGCGCTACGTGGTCACCGATGTGACCAAGGACGGCACGCTGCGGGGCCCGAACCTGGATCTGTTACGCGCGGTCTGCGCGCGAACGAAGGCACCAGTGATCGCCTCCGGTGGGGTTTCTGGAGCGGACGACGTGGCTGCGTTGGCCGCGCTGGCTCCGGATGGTGTGGAGGGAGCGATCATCGGCAAGGCCCTCTACACCGGAGCGCTCACCCTCCCCGATGCCCTGGCAGCCGCTCGGTAGGCCGCCGCATAGGCTGGCTGGATGGCCGTTGCCGTGCGCGTGATCCCGTGCCTGGACGTCGACGCCGGCCGGGTGGTCAAAGGCGTGAACTTCACCGCGCTGCGGGACGCCGGTGACCCGGTGGAGCTGGCCACTGCCTACGACGCGCAGGGCGCCGATGAGCTGACCTTCCTGGACGTCACGGCCTCCGCGGCGGACCGGGAGACTACTTTCGACGTGGTCCGCCGCACGGCGGAATGCGTCTTCATCCCGCTCACCGTCGGTGGTGGGATCCGCGAGGTGTCCGATGTGGACCGGCTGTTGCGGGCCGGCGCGGACAAGGTGAGTATCAACACCGCCGCGGTGGCCCGTCCTGAGCTGCTGCGCGAGGCCAGCCACCGCTTCGGGGCGCAGTGCATCGTGCTCTCGGTGGATGCCCGGCGAGTGCCTCCCGGGCAGCCACCAACGCCGTCCGGCTTCGAGGTGACCACTCACGGCGGACGGCGGGGGACTGGGATCGACGCAGTGGCGTGGGCGGTGCGCGGCGAGCATCTGGGCGTCGGGGAGATCCTGCTCAACTCGATGGACGCCGACGGCACCAAGGCCGGCTTCGATCTAGAGATGATCTCCGCCGTGCGGGCTGTCGTCACGGTCCCGGTGATCGCCAGTGGGGGAGCCGGTGAGGTAGGCCATTTCCCCCCTGCGGTAGCCGCTGGTGCCGACGCGGTACTCGCCGCCAGTGTCTTCCATTTCGGGCAGTTGCGGATCGGCGACGTCAAGGACGGCCTACGCCAGGCAGGGGTGACCGTCCGATGAGCGGACTGGACCCGGCGATCGCCGAGCGGCTCAACCGCAACGTCGACGGGCTGGTGTGCGCAGTGGTGCAGCAGCGCGGCACCGGCAACGTGCTGATGGTGGCCTGGATGGACGACGAGGCGCTGCACCGCACGCTGACCACCGGCCGGGCCACCTACTGGTCGCGCAGCAGGCAGGTCTACTGGATCAAGGGGGAGACCTCCGGGCACACTCAGCACGTACACGAGGTGCGGTTGGACTGCGACGGCGACGCCGTGCTGCTCGTTGTCGACCAGGTCGGTCCGGCGTGTCACACCGGGGCAGCGACCTGTTTCAGCAGGTCGCTGCTTGTGAGTGGCGATACGAGTGATAATCCGCGTCGCCGCTCACAAGACGCCAGTCAAGTACCGCTGTAGGTTCGGGGCGATCGCTGCGACCACCGTGTGGGGATCGGCGGAGGCCAGCGGCTCTAGCCGGATGACGTAGCGCACCATGGCGAGGCCGACCATCTGGGTGCCGCACAGCGCTGCGCGTAGCTTGGGCTGGTCCGGAGCTACCGCAGTGACGATCCGACCGAAGATCACTCGGCCGAGGAACTCGCGCATCATCCGAGCAGCTTGCTCGTGGCTGGCCACGCTGCGCACCAGCGCCGCCAGCGCCCCACCGCCATTAGCGTCCCAGACGGACAAAAAGGTGCGCAGGATCCGCTCGGCGGTTTGCTCCGGATCACCGTCGAGGATCCGCGAGAGAATCTCGGTGGGATCGACGGGGATATCCAGGGCGGCGACGAACAGCCCATCCTTGCCGCCGAACCAGTGGTTGACCATCGCGGCGTCCACCCCAGCGCGCGGGGCGATCGCTCGCACGGTGGCCCCGTCGAAGCCGCGCTCGGTGAACTCCACTCGCGCGGCGGCGAGCAGCGCCGCCCGGGTGTTCTCCCCGGCCGGACGACGACCCCGGGGATGCGGTTGGCTCCTGCGGTTGTCGGCCACTGCGACATTCCTGCTTTCAACGTGTGTTGAAAAAGTATGCCCGAAGTCACTGTGGAGTCAACGGCGGGCACAATAGATCTATGGTCAGCAACGCCGAGGCCGGTAGCGGCCAACTGCAGCCGAGCAGGGAGCGGTTTCGCTCGCTGGCGACAGATCGCCGGGTGATTCCTGTGACTCGGACACTGCTCGCCGATGGTGAAACCCCGCTGGGGGTGTACCGCAAGCTTGCCCGAGGCCAGCCGGGAACATTCCTTTTCGAGTCGGCGGAGAACGGTTCGTCCTGGTCGCGGTGGTCCTTCATCGTGGTGCACAGCGCGGCCACGCTCACCGAGTCCGGTGGTCGCACCGTCTGGCGTGGAACACCGCCGGTTGGGCTTCCCGGGGTGCAGGGCCCGTGGGCGGGTACCCCGCTGGAGGCATTGCGACAGACTGTCGAGGCACTGCACACCGAGCCGCTGCCCGGCCTGCCCCCGCTCACCGGGGGGATGGTGGGCTACCTCGGCTACGACGCGGTCCGGCGCCTGGAGCGGCTACCTGAGCTGGCGGTCGACGACCTACGGGTGCCCGAACTGGTGATGTTGCTGGCCACCGATCTCGCCGCGGTGGACCACCACGAGGGCACCGTCACGCTGATCGCTAACGCGATCAACTGGGACGATTCCCCCGATCGCGTCGATGAGGCCTACGACGACGCGGTCGCCCGGTTGGACGGGATGGTCGCGAAGCTGTGCACACCGGCGCCGGCCAGCGCGGCGGTGTTCAGCCGGCCGGCACCCGAGTTCGTGCGCCGCCGCAGCCCGGAGCAGCACCATGCCGCCGTCGAGGCGGCCAAGGAGGCCATCAGGGCCGGCGAGGCCTTTCAGGTGGTGGTGTCCCAGCGCTTCGAGATCGCCACCGACGCTGACCCGCTGGACATCTATCGGGTACTGCGCACCACCAACCCCAGCCCGTACATGTACCTGCTCATCCTGGAGGAGTTCAGCATCGTCGGATGCAGCCCCGAGGCCCTGGTGACGGTCCGGGACGGGAAGGTCACCACGCACCCGATCGCCGGCACCCGCCCCCGCGGCGCTGACCCGGACGAGGACTGCTGGTTGGAGAAGGACCTAATGGTCGATGACAAGGAGCGCGCCGAGCACCTCATGCTGGTCGATCTCGGGCGCAACGACGTCGGCCGGGTGTGCCGCGCCGGCTCAGTGCACGTCACCGACTTCTTCCGGGTTGAGCGCTACAGCCACGTCATGCACCTGGTGTCCACCGTCACCGGCGAGCTGGCGCCGGGGTACACCGCATTCGACGCGGTGGCCGCCTGCTTCCCGGCTGGGACGCTGTCCGGCGCGCCCAAGCCACGAGCGATGGAGCTCATCGAGGAACTCGAACCGACCCGGCGCGGGGTGTATGGGGGAGTGGTCGGCTACCTGGACTTCGCCGGGGACGCTGATACCGCGATCGCCATCCGCACCGCGATGGTCCGCAACGGGGTGGCCTACGTGCAGGCCGGTGGAGGCATCGTCGCCGACTCCGACCCAGTGGCCGAGGACACCGAATGCCTGAACAAAGCGGGCGCAGTGCTGGCCGCCATCGCCGCTGCGGGCACCTTGCGGCTCGCGGCCGGGGAAACCACTGCCGAGCCCGCCGGTTCGCTGCGTGCCTGAGCGCGCTCCTGCGCGCGGGGCGCTTGCCGCCGTTATCGTCGCGCTGGTCGCGGCATCGGTGTTGCTCGGCGTCTCGGCGCTGCTCGGGTGGGCGCAGCTCGATGTCCGGGAGCCGCTGCGTGGGATCGTCGCGGTCCGAGTGGACGGATCCGCGGTGGTGCCTGTGCTGAGCCCACTGGCTTTGCTGGCGCTCGCCGCGGTGGCCGCGGTGCTGGCGACCGGCGGCTGGGCGCGATGGCTGCTCGGCGCGTTGCTGCTGGGCGCGGCGGTGGCGCCGATCGTCGCGGTGCTGCGGGTGATCCAAGGGCGGTGGCTTACCGGCGCGGCACTGGCCGCAGCGCAGCTGCCTGCCCGGTCGGCACCGGTGGGCACGACCACGGTGCTGTTCGCGGGTCCCGCGCTGGCTGCGGGCGGTGCACTACTAGTGGCCGCGGCCGGCGTCGCACTGGTGGCGCGGGGTCACCGGATGCCGCGGCTGGGTCGCCGTTACCAGTCGCCGACGGCACGCCCAAACGAGCCGACGCCGCCGGACGGGCGGTTCTGGGAGCGGATGGACGCCGGTGAGGATCCCACGGAGTGGGGACACCCCCGGTGACGAGTCACAAGGCAGACCGCAGCTAGCATCGAGACCCGGCTGCGTACGGGGCGGAAGGGGAAAGGTTTGAGTGTCCTGGAGGCGATCCTCGAAGGAGTCAGAACCGACCTCGCGGTCCGCGAAGCCGCCGTCGGGTTCACCGAGATCAAGCGGCGCGCCTCCCTGGCGGCGGCTCCCCTGGATGCGCTGACGGCATTGCGTGGCCCTGGGATCGGTGTCATCGCGGAGGTGAAGCGCCGCAGCCCGTCCCGAGGTGCGTTGGCCGAGATCCCGGATCCGGCCGCACTCGCCGCGGACTACGCCGAAGCCGGTGCCCGCATGATCAGTGTGCTGACCGAGGGTCGGCGATTCGGCGGCTCTCTGGCCGACCTGGATGCGGTACGTGCGGTGGTGGACATCCCGGTGCTGCGCAAGGACTTCATCGTCAGCCCATATCAGGTGCATGAGGCACGGGCGCACGGCGCGGACGTGGTGCTGCTGATCGTCGCTGCGCTGGAACAGAATGCGCTGGAGTCGCTGGTCGACCGCGTCGAGTCGCTGGGTATGGCCGCGCTGGTCGAGGTGCACACTGCTGAGGAAGCCGACCGGGCGCTAGAAGCCGGCGCGTCGCTGATCGGGGTCAACGCCCGCGACCTGCACACCTTGGAAGTCAATCCGCACGTCTTCAGCAAGATCGCACCGGGGCTGCCGGGTGACGTGCTGCGGGTCGCCGAGTCCGGGGTGCGTGGGCCAGCGGATCTGCTGGCCTACGCCGGTGCCGGTGCCGACGCGGTGCTCGTCGGTGAGGGGCTGGTAACCAGCGGAGATCCCAAGGCCGCGGTCATTCAGCTGGTCACCGCGGGATCGCACCCAGCATGCCCGAAGCCGGCCCGGTAACCGAACATGGTGACAATCCAGCCCGCCCAGCCCAGCACCG
>JAODNG010000356.1 GCA_025465385.1 Pseudonocardiales bacterium | reverse complement strand
ATCGGATGCGGTGCGCGCAGCTGTCGATGCTGCACAGCTAAACGGTGGTCAGCGCGAAACCCGGCTGTCCCAGCTGCAGAACTACCTCGCAGAGCTGCGCCAGCTGCGGATCCGCGCCACCGTCCCGGCCAGCTGACCGGCCCGCTCCCACCGCTGAACGTGGCGCCCGGGGTCCGGTCGGGGCGCTATTCTAACGGCCGGACACCCATCGTCCCGCTAGATCCGAGCGCGCATCATGACGTCGCCTGGGCGGCAGATCGGCTGCTGCACTGGCAATGGATTGCTCTTCGTAAGCTCGTAGCTGACGGTCCTCTAGCTTCGGTCGCCGGCCGCGGCATGCCGGCTACCGAACCGCAGACAACGCACTCTTCTGCTGACCGGACGTATATGGGCGGTCATGCCGAATATGCGGCCTCACTGTCGGCGACCGGTGAGGCTGTTACTAGCCGTCGTCGAGGAGATGGGCTTCCTGGCGGCACACTTTGGCGGCAGCGCGGTATGCCTGGGCGCAGGCCGGAGTGGCTAAGTTGGCCAGTTGCTCCCACACCTGTGCCCGGTCCAGGAGTAGATCCCGCCGGGTCAGCCCGGTGGTGTGGGTCAAGGCGACGGCGTTATCGGCCAGTGCTGTCAAGTGCTCGGCATGGGGATCAGCGGCGGCACCAGCGGTCGTGGTTTCGGGAAGGTGTTGGTCGGTGGTCATCACGACCTCTTGCTGAGGTGGAGCGGGCTGTTCCGGTCGCCCGATTTACCCAGTATTCTCTCCTTCGTCCCTGGTGGCCAGGGTTGGCGATGGCTGTGTCCCCCCGACCTCGCCCGGGCGCATCGCCACCAGCCAGGTGATCCGGGCGCTCGGTCCATGGAAAGCGAGGTCGCGGTCCACTTTTAGCTCGACGACGCCCGGCGGATCGCCCGCCGGGCTCGCACCGTCGGGCAGGATTTCGCGCTGGAGGCGCCGCTGTTGCGGCCGTTGCCGGTCGACGAGTTCGAGACTGGGCTCAGCTTGCGGCCGTTGGTGGACCGCTACTCCAGGATTACCGCGCGTCAGTCGACCTATTCCGTGCCGGCGCGGTTCATCGGACACCGGCTCCGCGCGCTGCTGCGCGCTGATGAGTTGGTGGTGTTTCACGGACGCCAGGTGGTAGCTCGCCACGAACGCTCCACGGTTAAGGGCTCGACCACCGTGGTGCTGGATCACTACCTGGAGATCCTGGCGCGCAAGCCCGGTGCGCTGCCCGGGTCGGCCGCGCTGGCTCAGGCCCGTAAAGCGGGGGTGTTCACCGCTGAGCATGAGGCGTTCTGGGCCGGGGCGCGCCGCGCGCACGGGGACGCCACGGGCACCCGTGAGCTGGTCGAAGTCCTGTTGTTGCACCGTCACCTGTCCCACGCCAACGTGATCGCTGGGCTGGCTGGGGCGACCGCGGTGGGCGCGGTCCGCGCCGACGTGGTGGCCGTGGAAGCCCGCCGCATCGCCGACACCCGCACCAACCAGCAGTCCGACACCCTGCCGCGGATCCCGCAGCGGCGAGGCCAGCCTGACCCAACGGCGCCTGGCCGACCCGGCTGCGGTGATCGCCGGACTACCACCCGACCGGCGCCCGTTGCCCACCGTGACCGCCTATGACGAGATGCTCACCCGCCGCGCCGCCGCGACCCCACCGGCTCCCTCGACGTCGTCAGGGTCGCAGCCAGGTTCGGAGGTGTCATGAGGCAGCCCTCTTGCCGCCGGCGCTCGATGACCGAACAAGCCGCCCAGGCCGCGGTCGACCAAGCCTGCCGGTTGCTGCGACTGCCCACGATCCGGACCCAGGTCGAGGAGTCACCGCCGTCGCGCAGCGCGAGCAGCTGACCTACTGGGGGTTTTTGGCCGAGCTGCTGCTGGGCGAGTGTGACGACCGCGACCGGCGCCGCTGCGCCCGCCGGGTCAAAACGGCCGGGTTCCCGTGAGAGAAATGGTTGAGTGATTTCGATTTCGACGCCAACCCCAACATCAACGCGGCCACCATCAATACCTTGCCCGCTGCGATTGGGTGCGCAAAGGTGAATCATTATGTTTGATTGGGGATTCCGGCACCGGAAAGACGCACCTGCTCATCGGTCTGGGCACCGCCGCGGCCCAGCAGGGCTTCCGGGTCCGCTACGCGCTGGCCACGAAACTGGTCAACGAACTGGTCGAGGCCACCGACGAACGCCAGCTGGCCAAGACCATTGCCCACTACGGGCGAGTCGAGCGCTCTGCATCGACGAACTCGTCTCTGTGACAAGTTCTTCCCGCAGGCCAGTCCCGCCGATCACCTCGACGAGCTGCGGAAGTTCAGTTCGCGCTCTTTAGGTGGGGTCGGTGGCGAGCCGGGAGTACATGTACATGTCGCGGCGCTTGTTCCCGACGGGCTCCCAACTGCGGAGCAGCCCCTCGCGGTAGAAACCGGCGTGTTCGGCGGTGCGCCAGGAACCTTTGTTCCAGGGCTCGACGTAGAGCTCCAGTCGCACAATCCCGGGCAGTGTAAAACCCCAGGTAGCGATCGCGCTGAGAGCACAGCTCACGACACGACGCCGGCGATGCGCGTCGAGCACCCAGCCCGATGCTGGCACGTCCGGGCCCGATCTTGTGCTGCCAGAGCCCGATCGAGCCGACCGGCTCATCGGTGGTGCCCTTAGCGATGACGAAGGGATAGCCGACGCCGTCGCGCACCCGCGTGTGCTGCAGCGCGATCCAGTCCCGGGCCTGACCCGCGGTCGCCTTGGCCGGAAGCGAGGTGATCTGAGGGATGAAAGGGTCCCGACCTGCGGCCAGTACCAACGAGAGGTCGTCGTGGCGGAACGGACGAAGCGAAACGGCCCAGCGTTGAGGGTCGGCACCGCGTCTGGCCTGACCGAAGTCATCATCGACCCATCCCACATGCAGCCAGGTCGGTACCTCAACTCAAATGACAGCAGCACCTGAATGGTTCGGGCGCGCTGGAGCTGACCCAAGGTCAAGTTCCAGCAAAAGGACACCGCCAACTCCACGGGGACGCGACCAAATTCAGCGGACTCGACAGGACGCCGCCGCCGGATCCGGCCAACTTCAATGGCACGCCAACGGGACATCGCCGGCCTCGAAGTCGAATCACGTTCTCGACCCGAGGTGGGGCCAACTATCTCCCCCGTCGGAGGTTGTCCCGGGACTCGTGGAAGTTGAGGCGGCGGTCCCCCGCCTGAGTCCTGCCGTGCGGTAGGTACTCGGGTGAACCGCCAAGAACACCGCGAGGAAGGGGACCGCCGTGCAGAAGAAGTACCAGAAGAGCGAGATCCAGACGAGTGCGCCCGCCGTGCCGGAGACGGTGAGCGTGGCGCTGGCCGAGCTGGCGGGGCAGATGCGGGAGGGTCTGTTGGCCCTCGCGGTCGGCGCCGGGTTGCAGGTGATGGCCGCGATCATGGAAGAAGAGGTGACCGCTGTGTGCGGGCCGAAGGGCCACCAGG
>JAODNG010000319.1 GCA_025465385.1 Pseudonocardiales bacterium | reverse complement strand
AGCCCAGGTGCAGGAAGTGATCCGGCGTATTCAACCTCAGCCATGTGTCCTGCGAGTGTCCGGTGCTGGCTGCGGTGCCGATAACGTATATCAAGGTGTAAAGAGCTGCTTGAGTCATGGCCCAAATCCGGCCGATCCGGCTCCACAGTGCTGCCAGCACGCTCGCCCCGGCCGTGGCGAGCAGCAGGGCGCTGTGTGGAACGTTCAACGAGAACCCGGCTACATGACCGACGCCGGTCGGTGAGCCTGCCGCGGAGATCAAACCTGCAATGGCCAGCGCCGAAACCAACAGTGCCTGCACTACCAAAACAATCCGGCCAGTCTGATGCAGCCGCATCATGAAGTCTCCTCAAGCGCTCGGAGATGTGCTTACGGCTGTGGGTTCCCAACACGACCGCAACCACACCACTCCGGCAGTTCTTCTCTGGCTCTCCGGGGATTACCAGCAAGGCGCTGTGTGCAGGCCCCTGCGGCCGCAGGGGCGAGCGCGCGGAGCAGCCGTTTTGCCAGCCGTGGCTTTGGGTATGGCTTGCGCTCATGGGGAGCAGCACGCGTGAGGAACTACGGCGGGTCGCTAACGAGACCTTTGGCTGGTCGCTGCTGCGCGACGAGCAGCTCGAGGCGATGGAGCAGGTCATGGCCGGGCATGACGTGCTGGCGGTGCTGCCTACTGGCGCGGGTAAGTCAGCGATCTATCAGGTGCCGGCGCTGCTGCTGGGTGGCCCGACCCTCGTGGTGTCTCCACTGATAGCGCTGCAGCAGGACCAGCTTGAGGGAATCGAGGACAGTCGGGCGCCGGAGGCGGTCGCGGTGAATTCCGCGCAGCGCAGCGGGGAGCGTCAGCACGCCTGGGAGGCGATTCGTCAAGGCGACGCGGAGTACCTCTTCCTTTCGCCCGAGCAGTTGGCCAACGAGGATGTCGTTGACACACTCGCAGAGCTGGACATCTCGCTGTTCGTGGTCGACGAGGCGCATTGCGTCTCTGCCTGGGGGCACGACTTCCGCCCCGACTACCTTCGGCTCGCGCCGGTGATCGAACGGCTCGGTCATCCACGGGTGATCGCTCTCACGGCCACCGCTGCGCTGCCTGTACGCAACGACATCGTCGAGCGGCTGGGTCTACGTGAGCACCGCCAGGTGATCGCGAGTTGCGATCGCCCGAATCTGCACCTGGCCGTGCAGCGGTTCACCGAGGACGCTGACAAGCGGCACTCAGTCATCACCGCAGTGCGCGCCTTGACCGCGGATCCCGCAACCCGGCGTGGGCTTGTCTACGCTGCCAGCCGCAGAGATACGGACTTTTACGCTGGCGAGCTGGCGCAGTGCGGGGTGCGGAGTGTCGCTTATCACGCCGGGATGAAGGCGGCCGACCGGCAGCGGGTGCACGAGCAGTTCCTGGCCGACGAGCTCGACGTGGTGGTGGCCACCTCCGCATTCGGCATGGGTATCGACAAGCCCGACATCCGGTTCGTCGTGCACGCCTCGATTCCGGACTCACTAGACTCCTACTACCAACAGATCGGGCGCGCCGGACGCGACGGGCAGCTCGCCGAGGTCACCCTGTTCTACCGCCCGGAGGACCTGAGCCTTCAAACATTCCTCACCGCGAGCAAGGCGCCGCAGGACGCTCTCGGGGAGGTCGCGCACGCTCTCACCGACCACGAAGAACCAATCTCATTCAGGCAGCTCAAGGGCGAAGTGAACGCCACCGGAGCCAAGTTCACCAGAGCCGTCAACCTGCTCGAGCAAGCCGCGACGGTCGGCACCGACCTCGATGGCCGGCTCGAGTATCTTCATCGCGATCTTCCCGCCGAGCAGGCGGTGCAACGCGCGGTGGACGTTGCGCAGACTCACGAGCGGCTGATCCAGTCGCGGATCGAGATGATGCGCGGCTACGCCGAAACGACCGGGTGTCGGCGGCAGTATTTACTCGGCTACTTCGGCGAGCAACTGCCGCACCGATGCGGCAACTGCGACACCTGCGACGCCGGCACCGCCGACCAACAGCCGGCTGAGAACAACGAGTTTCCGGTCAACAGCTCGGTGCAGCATGCCGACTGGGGCCACGGTGTCGTCATGTCCATCGAGAAGGACCGGCTGACCGTACTGTTCGACGACGTCGGCTACAAGACGCTATCGCTGCCGGCCATCCGCGAACACCAGCTCCTGAGCCGTTGACTTGCGGGCCGACGTGTGGCCGCAATACTAGTGACGTGGCCGGTGCGAATCCCGAAGAGCGGGTGACCTGGCCAATCGTCTACCAGCGCTGGCGCGCGTTGACGTTCCTGCATTGGGCATACGACCCGGCCCACGTGCAGCGCTTACTCCCAGCCGGGCTCGACGTCCACACTCATGACGGCGTCGCCTGGGTCGGGCTCACTCCGTTCCTGCTGTGTGACTTCCGCCCGCCCGGGCTTCCCGCCATTCCAGGGCTGTCTAGCTTCCCTGAGACCAATGTGCGGACCTACGTCGTCGACAGAGCCGGCCTTGACGGCCTGTGGTTCTTGTCCCTCGACGTCTCTGGGCTGGCCACCGTGCTCGGCGCCCGGGCAGCCTTATGGCTTCCCTACCATTGGGCGGCTATGACTGTGGAGACCGGATCCACGGTCACCTATCGGTCACGACGGCGCTGGCCGCCAACGGCGGGCCACAACATTGTGGTCGAGCCCGGGTCGCCGCTGCCCGCTGATGAGATCCACGCGCGTGACCACTTCCTTACCGGACGGTGGCGGGCTTTCAGCAGCATCGCTGGCCGCTTGGTTAACGTTCCGGTGGAGCATCAGGCGTGGCCGCTGTGGAGTGTCCAGGTCCACCAGCTTCATGAGGACCTGCTCGTCGCGGCCGGTCTGCCGGCGCCCGAGGGGCAGCCCGTGGCGCACTACTCCCCGGGTGTCGATGTTCGCTTCGGCCCCCCGCGGTGGTAGGGGTTCAGGATGCGGCGGTTAGAAAGTCGTGAGCGCCCGGGTGGCTCTGCGGCCGATGCCGCGGACCTCGAAGCCGACCCGGCGCAGCACGTCCGCGTCGAGCAGGTTGCGGGTGTCGATCACGACGCGACGCTGCACCAGCTCGGCCAGCTGGCCCCAGTCCAATAGCCGGAACTCCGGCCATTCGGTCAGTACGACCAGGGCAGCGGCGCCGGAGGCGACCTTGAGCGGGTCGTCGGTGACCTGCAGGTCGTCCGTCATGCCGGGTACCGCGGCGGGAACCCCGGGGTCGTAGCCGATCAGGTCGGCACCCTCGGCGGCCAGCAGCGCAGCCACTGTCAGGGCGGGGGAGTCGCGCAAATCGTCGGTGCCCGCCTTGAAGGTCAGCCCGAGCAAGCCGATCCGCTGCCCGGCCAGCGACCCGCCGACGGCGTCGCGAACCTTGGCGACCATCCGGTGCTGCTGGTGGGTGTTGGTGTCCAGGCTGGCCTGCAGCAGCGAAAAGTCGAAATCCGCGGCGGCGCACACCTGCAGTAGCGCGTGGGTGTCTTTAGGTAGGCAGGAACCGCCCCAGCCGGGACCCGGTTGGAGGAAAGCCTGCCCAATCCGCCGGTCGTAACCGATGCCCTCGGTGACATCGAGCACGTCGGCTCCGAACCGCTCGCACAGTTCTGCGATGGCATTGACGTAGGACAGTTTCATCGCCAGGAAGCAGTTCGCCGCGTACTTCACCATCTCCGCGCTGGCCGCGTCGGTAAGCACCGTCGGTGCGCCCAGCCGGGCATACAGCGCTGCCACCCGTTCGGCGGCGTCTTGCGCGTCACAGCCCACCACGATGCGGTCGGGGTTGAGGAAGTCCTCGACCGCCGAGCCTTCCCGCAGGAACTCCGGGTTACTCACCACTGCCACGTCTGGGCGGCCCAGCAACTGCGCGGTGCGTGCCGCGGTGCCGACCGGAACGGTCGATTTGTTCACCACCACGCAGCCGGCCGGCAGCAGTGCGTGCACCTCAGCGGCCACGGCCTCCACCGCCGACAGATCCGCCGCCCCACCGGCGCCCATCGGAGTGGGCACGCACAAGAACACGACCTCGGCATCGGCGACCGCGGCTGCGGCTCCAACCACGAACTTCAGCCGGCCGGCGGCCAGGCCCTGCGCCACCAGGTCGGGCAACCCCGGCTCCAGGATCGGCACCTCTCCGCCGGATAGCCGGGCCACCTTGCGCTCGTCCACATCGGCGCACACCACTCGATGCCCCAGCGAGGCAAGACAGGCGCCCGTCGTCAGGCCCACATACCCGGAACCGATCACCGCGATGCGACGCACGAACATGCGGTTCTCCCCTCACGCTCTGTTGCTTGTCATGGTCGCACAGTTATCAAGTCACCGGCGTAGGGCACGTCGTTGACCTGTTCGGAACTCATCCACAGTCGCAGCGCCCGGGTGGCGCCCACATCGTCGGCGTTGTAGGTGAGCAGCCTGGCCCGCTGCGCCAGGTCCGGTGGCGCGCCGCCCAGCCCGACAGCGTCTGAGTACCAGCGCATCGAGTTCTCACCGCTGGCCTCCGGATCGTGCCAGGAGAACCCGGCGGCCGGAGCGATCGTCTTGAGTCCCTTGCCGTGCGCGCAGAGGAACTCAGCGCTGACCACCGCGTACAGATCGACCCATTGGCCCGAGGAGATGAACTCCTGCACCGCGGCAGCGGTCGGGATCCCGGGAGCGCAGGCGAAGCGTTCCGCCGAGGAGAACATCCAGCGGTTCTCGGCCTGCTCGTTGTAGCAGTAGGCGGCAAAGCTCAGACCGCGCTCGGCTGCGCGGGTGCGGACCTCGGTCAGCCAGCCCCAGAATGCTGCGAACGAGCGGGCCTCATCGGGCGTCGGAACCGGTTCCCAGGTAGCGAAAGCGCGATAACCCTTCGGGATCCCGATGTCGGAGCCCGACAGCAGGCAGCCCCAGAGGTAGGCCCCGGACTCGTCGAAGCTCTCCATGTCCACGTCGACCTCCACGTCGGCGCGCGGCACGGTGATGCGCCGGTTGCGCCGCACCAGCGTGAGGTCCCGCTGCCAAGCGCGGGCCAGCAGCACCGCGTCACGGAAAGACATCCCGGCCATCGGCACTGGCGGGTCGCCCTCCGGGTCAAGCGCGGCCAGCTCGTCCACGGTGGACAATCCGGCCGCTCGTAGCGCCACCGCATCCTCCCCGCGCAGTACCAAGCTCACGTCTCGGGATGCCCGCAGTGCCGGACCGCACAGCGGCCACCACGGGCAGGACCGGCATTCAGTAACCCTGGAGGGCTGGGCCAGCGGCTGTTCCTCCGTAGCGGCGGCGCGCGCGACCGCAAGCCGGTCGGCGAACCGGGCGTCGTACTCGGCCATCGCGGTCCGGCCACCTGGCCAGGTGGGGGCGTGCAAGTCGTGCCAGACCACGACGTCAGCCTCCAGCCCGATCACCCCGCCGGTGGCCCGACCGCGGGTGGCCAACCCGGCCGCCTGCAGCAGCCGCACCGCATGCGCCAGCCGCAACTGGTCCCGGGACTGGGGGCGCACCTTTCGCTTCGGGTCGGTCCTGACCAGCGTCGGCTGAGCCAACGAGCTGGTGCGGGCACCGGAGCCCGGGTCGGTCACCTTGTGCCGCACGACGATCACAGGAAGGTAGCCACCGTGGTGGCGCACCAGCAGCTCTACGCCGCCCCGCCGGCCGCTCTGGGGATCCGCCAGCAGCAGGCCGCCCCAGACGAATGGTGCGCCTCCGATGAGCAGAGCCAGCGTGGCGCTGCACCGCTGCTCGGCAGGCAGACCCGGCGGGATCTCCGCCCACTCAGCCGGGTGGTATGCGGCCAGCCGGTCGGCGACGAAACGACGATGCGCGGCGGCGTCGGCGATCCGCCTCGCGGCCGTCGCGTCCAGGGTTGCGCGCGGCGTGTCGGCTACCGCGGGATCGTGCTCCAGATGCACCCGGCGGCGGCAGCGGGTGACCACAGCGGCGTCCAGCAGCACTGTCGAGTCCACGGCGTCAGACTATGTCTCGGGACCGACAGCCTGCGCGACTCCCGGTCAGTGCCACGACGATCAGTGACATGAGGGTCAGTGACATGAGGATCAGGACCCGTTGGCGATGAAGCCGTGCTGCCCGAGCCAGTCGCGAGCAACCCGGCGTGGCGACCTGCCCTCCGCGGACCGCTGCCGGTTCAGCTCGGCCATCACCTCATTGGTCAGGGCCGCGGAGATCGGGGCGAACGCCTTGGCGATGTTCGGGTTGCGGTCGTAGATCTGCTTTCGCAAGATGGGCGCCGCGTTGTACAGGGGGTGGTACAACTTGTCATCGGCCAACACCGTCAGACCAAGTTCGGGGATGCGACCGTCGGTGGTGTAGACCTCCCCGAACAGGCACTCCTTCTGGTCGGCGATGGCCTGGTAGATGGGCCCGGCCTGCAGGACCTTGAGCCGGCCCGCTGGTACTTCGAAGCCGTAGGAGCGTTGCAGGCCGGGGAATCCGTCGTCGCGGTTCTGATACTCGGGCTCGATGCAGAGATTGCCTGGTTGGCCGGAGCGGATGTATGCGGCCATGTCCGACAGTGTCCGCAGCCCGAGTTGTTGGGCGCGTTCTGCCTTGATGGCGAAGGCATAGGTGTTGTTGAACGGGGTCGGCGCGAGCCAGACGATGTTGTTGTGGATCAAGTCTTGTTGCTTGACCGCCTCGTACTGCGCCTTG
>JAODNG010000215.1 GCA_025465385.1 Pseudonocardiales bacterium | reverse complement strand
GCCGTAGCCGATCCGTACCACGGACAGGCCGTACAGGGCATACCTACGACAGCTAACCCGCTCCAGCATAATGGTGCTTTTGTTACCAATAGCCTCACGTAGTTGAACCGTCGTGGCAAGTGTCACCGAAGACTCCTCATCCGTGAATCTCCTTCCACACCTTCAACTCAGCCGGCGTGACGGCCTCAGCGGGCCACCACGGCAGTTGGTGCTGTATGACCTTCGCATCGCCCGCATCCTGGGGTCCGAAAAACGGCGGAGACGGAGGTATGTATCCGTCGAGCCGGATTTGAACCTCTATGGCCTGCATGCCCCACTGCGCACGTGCCGCCCGTGTGGCGAGCACACGCGCGAAAGCTTCATCAGGATTATCGTGCCGAGCCTCCTCCGGCGTCAGGGCCCGTTGTTGTCGATCGGCTGCGGCCTGCTCCCGTTGCTCTGCGGCGTCGAACAACGACTCAGAGACCTTCGCCGACAGCCGGCTAACCCGGTCGGGGAACAAGTGTCCCTTCACTCTCGCCAGCTCAGGCGTGGTGATGTCCAGCCACGACGTCACCTGCTGCTGACCCTTGGCGTCTACAACCTTGGCCCGCACGAGCACATGAGGATCCGTTTTCACAGGATCAGGTGCGAACAATTTCCAATCCTGGTCGAAGTACGGAAGGATATAGGAGCTGATGGCTTTGTCGGCGCCGGCCGAGATCGGGTTCCGCGGCGCGACATATAAAAACGTCATGACAAAATGCAGGGCAAGGAGCCCAGCGGTCACAAGACACGTCGCGACAACGATCGCGTGGGCCCAGCGTGAAGATCTAGGAAACACAGAAGTTTCCCCTCCGTGAGTACCATGGTGACATCGTCCAGATCCCAGTGAGGTCGGACCTCCGGGTCGTCCTGGGTGGCTCCAGCTCAACAAAGGCTTTCCTCGCGACGCTGAGCACATTGTTGAGGAGGTGGCTCGATCGTCGGTGAATGCGTCGATCCCGGTCACGCCCTTGGCCGCCACATGGTGGGCGAGGACATTGGAGAACACCGCGGGGTTGGAGTGCAGCTACCAGTGAGTAGTGCCCAGAGGGTGCCGCGGCCCAGCACTGAGGCTCCATCGAGGCAGCGAGGTCCATTGATGGCGAGGATGTGGTTTGACACCGTCCCCGCTTGTGCAAGGTGTCGATCTCGCTTTGTTTCATCGTTTACCTACCCGTGCTTTGGAGCCGGTGGCTTGGCGAAGGTACGGGCTCCTCAGCGGGCGTCTGATTGCCCTGGAGCGTTGTTGTGTTCCGCTGAACTGCCGCTAAGTGCTCGCGTGACTCGAAGGACCGCCGGATGAGACAGGATTTGAACCTGCGACCGCCTTGACCCGTCGACTGATCATCGTGGGGCAGTCGGTTCCCCCCGCCGACGTGCGAGGTACCACCGGCGGGCGGTGTGTGACCCGCGCAGCGCTGTGCGTAGGGCGGGGATTTGGGTGGCGAGGTGCATCTGATAGCGCCACGGCGGTTGGCCCCCTTGCCGTCCTGACATGGAGTAGGTGAAGGCCACGGCGTCCTCCCGGTCGAGGTAGCGGTCGGCGCGTTCGAACCAGGCCATGCTGGTGCGCGCCCCGGCTTGGATCGGCCGCAGCGCGGCGCGGCCTCGGCGGTCGTAGTCCTGCAACGCGGCAGAAAGCTCTTCGTGTTCGTACAGGCTCTGGGCGAGCATGACCGCGTCGATCATCGCGAGCCTGGTGCCGGATCCGAGGGTGAAGTGCGTGGTATGGGCGGCGTCGCCGATGAGCACCAGATTGTCGTGGTACCAGGTCTTGTTGGTCACCTGGGTGAAGCGCAGCCACCGCGCCGGTTCGCCGCGGGACTGGCTGATCAGCGCATGACCGTCGAGGGCGTGCTCGAAGATCTTCTCTAGCAGCCGGGCGCTGTCCTCGCTCCTCAGCGAATCGAATCCGAGTGCCTGCCAGGTCGCTTGAGCGCACTCCACGATGCAGGGTGCTGATCCCGGCGCTGGAGGGATAGGCGTGGAACCAGACCCACCCCGCTGAGGTCTGTTCGAAGGCGAAGGTGAAGCTGTTGAACACCTTGTCGGTGCCCAGCCAGATGTAGGGGTTCCCGCCGATGTCCACGCGGGCGCCGACGTCGGCGTCGAGGTTGATGTGCGAAGCGAAGTCGACTTCGGCGACGCGGTGAACGGGTCCTCGCAGCGGCCAATGCCAGCGGCGGCAGCGATGCCGTCGGGCGGTTGTACCCCGAGCTGGGCAGCCGGGCCCATGGCGCCGGGGGCGGTTTCTCGGAAGGCCTGATCGCTACGCGCCACGATGGCTCGCTGCTGGCCATGTCAGACTCGATCACTGGCGAGGTCCCACCGCTCCGCGGACGGTTGCAGCTGTGGGTTGCGGTGGCCACCATAGTAAGCGAACCCACCGTGTTCGAGCTGAAGCGCCACCGCAGCTGCCGCCCCGCCCACGCTCGATGACGAGCTGTGAAGTCCAGCAGTTGCTGGTGCGTTGGCGGCGCTACATGGCACGGGTGGCTGTCCCGCAAGCGGATCGACAGCAGAACTGATCGCCTGACCTGAACCCGCCGGTGCAGTTGGGGTGCGGCCGGTGGCCCTAAGAGGGCTCGTCACACGGATGAGCGAGCGGCGCCAGGATATGGCCGCAGAACGCCGAGGAGGGGCATGAAGCGCTATGACTTGATCGTCATCGGCGCGGGCAGCGGAAATATACTGCTGGGTCCCGAGCTCAGCCACCTTCGAGCGGCGATCATCGAGCCCGATCGCTTCGGTGGAACGTGCCTCAACCGCGGGTGCATCCCCTCGAAGATGCTCGTCGTGGCCGCTGACGCCGCCCGGGCCGTCATCGAGGCCCAGCGGCTCGGGGTGCACGCGACCCTGGACCGGGTCGACTGGTCAGCGATCCGCGCCCGGGTGTTCGGTCGGCTCGATCCGTTGCACGACAGTGCGGTGGCCTACCGGCGTCGCAGCGGGATCGACGTCTACACCGCCGCGGCTCGATTCGTCGCACCCCACGTGCTCGAGGTAAGTGGCGAACGGTTGACCGCGGATCAAATCGTCGTGGCGGTGGGGGCACGCCCGGTCCTCCCAGAGATACCCGGGCTCGACACAGTTGCATTCCACACCTCGGACACGATCATGCGGGTTGATGAGGTACCCGCCTCGCTGATCGTGATCGGCGGCGGCTTCGTCGCCGCCGAACTCGGCCACGTCTTCGGCGCGTTTGGCGCCGAGGTGACTATCGTGCAGCGCGGACCCCGACTGCTCATGGCGGAGGACGAACAAGTGTCGGCTCGGTTCACCGAGCTGGCGCAGCGCCGCTTCCGGGTTCTGCTCAACACCACCGTGACCACCGTCGCCCCCCACCCGGCAGGCGTGTCGGTCACCATCGAACGCGACGGACACCTCGACGTCCTCGAAGCGTCCAGCCTGCTCGTGGCGACCGGACGGCGCCCCAACACCGACCTGCTCGACGTAGCCGCCGGCGGCCACGACGTCGATGACGACGGCCATCTCGTGACCGACGACACCGGCCAGACCTCGGTCCCCGGGGTGTGGGCGTTCGGTGACACTGCGAACCACTTCCAGCTCAAACACATGGCCAACGCCGAGGAGCGGGTCGTGTGCCACAACCTCATTCACCCCGACGCCCCCCGACGGCTGCCCCGCACCCTCGTGCCCCACGCGGTGTTCTCCGAGCCTCAGGTCGCCAGCGTTGGCCTCACCGAACAGCACGCTCGCCAGCGCGGCACCGACCACGTAATCGCCATACGAGAGTACGCGGACACCGCCTACGGATGGGCCATGGAAGACACCACCAGCTTCGTCAAGCTCATCGCCGAGCCGCGTGCCCGCACCCTCCTGGGCGCACACATCATCGGCTCCCAGGCCGCCACCCTGCTACAGCCGCTGCTGCAGGCCATGACACTCGGCCAAAGCGTTGATCAGCTCGCCCACGACGTCCTCTACGTGCACCCCGCGTTAACCGAAGTACTCGAACAAGCCCTACTCGATCTGTGAGTTGATCAACCGATACGTCCTCCCCTTGCTTTCCAGCGCTGCATCAGCTATGCGTTTTCATCAGCAGCTACGGCAGCGCCTGGCACGCCGGCAGCCTCTCATCGGCGCCCTTTGTCAGACTTCTCTCACCGTGTCGTCACGTTCACCCTGCAGCGGCGCAGCAAGGTTGGGTTGGCCTCGCTAGGTGATCTGATCGAGCAGGGTCTGGCCGAGCAGTCGATAGCTCCTCAAGGACCGGGCCGCGGGTACGCCGATCGCTGCCAACTCCAGCTCAGCTGGGGCCGCGCTAGCCGTGGGTCTCACCTGGCGTGTCTGGCTGATCTGTGTAAACGATGCCGTTACAAACGTCGACCTCTCGCAACATGCAGAATTTCGGGATGCAATTGGTTGGAAACAATCACCGTCTGTACTGAAATGCAGGAATGAGTATCCGTGGACCGGCTCCCGGAATATTTTCATTGGGGGGATTCGAACCATGGCCCTGATCACGAAGGTGCCGACGAGGGCGACGCTCGACAGGACCTCGAGGGCATGAATTGTTCGGTGGTGATCGTCGTCGGCGGACAGGCTGGTCTGTCCATGAGCTGCTGCCTCACCCAACGCGGTGTTGATCACGTTGTGCTAGAGCGTGACCGCGTCGGGCATGACTGGGTAGATCGGCAGGTCGTGCTGGCTACTTCGCCGTACCAGGTGCCACGGATCCGCCGGCTGGCCGGCCGGTTGCCGGACGAGCCGGCACAGATGCACTCCTCGCAGTACCGCAACCCCGGACAGCCCGATCGCCGAGTGCACCTCGCGGTGGGTAGCGCGCCGCGGGGCGCCCGGTTCTACCGTGGTCGCGACGTGGTGGCCTGGCTTGAGGACATCGGTTACTACCGCAAAGCGGTCAGCGAATTCGCCGACGCGGACACAGTGCACTTCCGGGTGAACCATTACGTCACCGGTCGCGACGGCGGACGCGACATCGACCTGCGCGCCTTCGCCCGCGACGGCATGCGGATGTACGGCCGGCTCGTCGGAGCGACCGGCGCCGCATTGCGGTTCGCGCCTGATCTGGCAAAGAACCTGGATCACGCTGATGCGGTGTCGGAGAGCATCAAGGACTCCATCGACAGCTACGTCGACGCCCACCACATTGACGCTCCGCCCGAGCCGCGCTATACGCCGGTGTGGGCACCCGAGCAGGAGTCCACCCAGTTGGATCTCGGTGACACCGGGATCACTTCGGTGGTCTGGAGCACCGGTTTCGGTCGTGACGATCGGTGGATCGAGGTTTCGGTGTTCGACGACCGTGGCCACCCCACGCATGACCGGGGCGTGCCGCCCGTTCCGACCACCTGTTTCGGTGGATCGCGGGCACCTCGACCAGCACCTATCGTGTCGCCGGACTGTCCTCTATATGTGAGCGCCACGAACACTCGGCACAGACGGTCGACGATCTCAGGAAGGACAATCAGGTGGGCATATTTGACAAGGTTAAGGACAAGGTCGAGCAGCTTGTCAGTGAGAGGGAAGAGAAGGTGGGTGAGATGTCGAGCCACAAGGACCATGAAGACCGGATGACACATCAGCCTGACCTGGTCGACACCGAGAAGCAAAGTCTTGAGGAGATTCCGCACCCGTCGCTGCCGGAGGGCTCGAGCATCTATGGAGGCACCAAGGTCTTCCCGGATTACCAGGCCGAGAACGGCGAGACGTACTTCACGCTCGTGCACGGAATCGCGCACGAATCCTCGGTCAGTTTCGTGGCGATTCTGCAGGCTACCCGGTCGCAGCGGAAGGGTTTCGAGTCGGCGATCTACTTCTACGGTCCCGGGTCGCTGAACTGCCTGGCCACCCGGGGCTTTCCCACCACGGGGAACTCAGCGTTTCCCGGCGAGCACAACATCAACGACTCGCTGAAGACATTCATGAAGGAAGGCGGCAAGGTGTATTGCTGCCGCTTCGGCCTTTCGCTGCACGGCGCCCGTGAGGAGGACCTCCTCGAGGGTGTCATCCCGACACACCCTCTCGACGTGCAGGACGCATTGATCCACTACGCGCGAAAGGGCGCGATCATCAACTCCACCTACATGTTCTAGGGAGACGCAGTGCGCGTTGGCACGACACCACACCAGAGACACTGTCGACTCGCGCTGACCTCGCTCTACAAGACGTGCGGATGAACGCGCCGGTTCGCCGCTCGGAGGGAGCCGGACCCATCGACGCGCCCACCATCCGCTCGTACCTGTCAGCCACCGACCTGGCCACCCTGGCTGCCACCGGGGCCCGCCCCGCCAGCAGCTCACTGCTGCCCGCGGCCCAACCCGGCGCCGTCCTGGAACGACCGCATCGTCTCCCCCGGAGGCCTGATCTCCCTCGGTTCACACCGACTGCTCGCCGCGGAGATCCACAGTGGCCGCCGCGTCAGCATCCGCATCGACACCACCACGCTGATGTTCTTCGATTCCGACACCCGCGAGCTGCTGCGCACCCGACCCAACCCACTGACCTAGGACCAAGCCCGCACACTGCGCGGCGCCCGCTAGTGGAGCAGACACGTCGCTGCGGCAAGCCGGGCTGCCGCTGCGCCGAGGGCGACCCACACGGCCCGTATGCCTACTTCGGTGCGAAAACAGTGGGCCGCTCCCACGTATACGCGCGCTCTCATCGCTGACCTCAGTCGCCACCCTGGCGGAAGGTTGTCGCCATGCCAAGGCACTCGCAGCCCACCTCGGACCGACCCGGGCTGTCCCGGTTCTCCCCACCCCACGACGGATGCGGGGTGGCCTTAGTCGCCCGCCTGAGCGGCGAGGCCGACGCCGAGACCGTCGACCGCGCTTTGAGCGCACTGGAAAGGCTGGCCCACCGGGGCGCGGAGGCGGC
>JAODNG010000172.1 GCA_025465385.1 Pseudonocardiales bacterium | reverse complement strand
CGGCGGCGGTGTCGGTGAAGGGGCTGAGCCCGGCGTCGGTGCCGATGATCATGCGTACCCCTCGGTCGTTCATCCAGCGCACCCGCCCGATGATGTCCTTGGCGCGTTGCTCGCCGAGGCGGCTGGCGCCAGGTGCAGTGCTCGATGGTGTCCACTCGGGCGTCGATCGCGGAGCGGATGCTGCCTAGCCCGTGGGCGTGCGCGGCGACAGGTAGCCCGAGCCGGTGCGCCGCCTGCACGGCGACTTTCAGGTCGTCGGTGTCGAACTGTGACTCCCACATGTGGGCGCCTCCAGGGGTGATGCTCCCCCCGGACACCATGATCTTGATCAGGTCGGCGCCGGCGGCGGCGTTGCGCTCGATCTGGGCGCGGATTTCCTCGGGGCCGTCGACCTGGCCGCCCAGGAACCAGCAGTGTCCGTTGGGCAGGGTCAGCGGGGCCGTCGCGGCAAGGATGCGTGGACCGGGGATCTCGTCAGCAGCGATGGCCTCGCGCAGCTGGATGGTCAGGGCGCCTCGGTCACCGAGGTCGCGCACGGTGGTGACTCCGCTGTCTAAAAGCTGGCGGGCGCGACCGGCCATGGCCAGCACTAGGCGGGCGTCGTCGCGTTGGTTCATCAGCTCGTCGACCCGGTCGGCACGGCCGTTGAACGCTAGATGCACGTGGGCGTTGATCAGCCCGGGAAGGATGGTCGTGCCGGGGAAGGAGAGCTCGAGTGCGCTCTGGGCAGCCGGCATCGTGGCGACCTGGTCGCGGGGGCCGACCGCGACGATCGTCTCGGCGTCGACGAGCACGGCCCCGGGAGAAATCCGCTGTCCTGCGGGTCCGGTGAGGACCTGGTCGGCGCACAGGAGGTAGGCCATCTCAGTGCGGGTTCCTGTTCTCATCGGTGGCATGACTGATCCTGGTGATGATCTCGCACAGGATGTCCTTCGAGGTGGCGAAGTTCAGCCGCGCGTAGCCTTGCCCGCCGCCGTCGAGGGCGAAGGCCATTCCGGACTGCAGGGCCACCTGGGCGCTGGCCAGCAGGGTGGCGGCCGGGTCAGGGCCGAGTTCAAGGCTCCGGAAGTCGATCCAGGCGAGGTAGCCTGCCTCGACCAGATGGTGGCGGGCGCTCGGCACGTCCCGGGTGAGAAGTCGACGAGGAGGTGTCGTTGTCGGTCCAGGTGGGCCACAACCGCGGACAGCCAGGCCTCGCCGTGTTGCCACGCGGCGAGGGTCGCCGCCACGCCGAAGATGTTGGGGCTGCCGTAGAGGGTGGGCGGGGCGTTGTCCCAGACCTCTCGCAGCCGCGGTGGGCCGACGTGGGCGATCGCGCAGCGCACGCCGGCGAGGTTGAACCCCTTGCTTGCGGAGTTCAGCGTCACGGTGCGCTCGGCCATCCCGGGCAGGCTGGCGAAGGGGATGTGCTGATGCGGAGGGTAGATCAGATCGGAATGGATCTCATCGCTGATGACCAACAGGTCGTGGCGCCGAGCTAGATGTGCGAGCGCGTCGAGTTCCTCGGCGGTCATGACTCGGCCTGTGGGGTTGTGGGGGTTGACCAGCACCAGAGCCCGACATCGGCTGGCGGCGAGGTCGTGATCCAGTCGGGCGAGGTCAACGGTCCAACCGTCGCGCTCGTCGCTCATCGGGATGGGCAATAGCGCGCGCCCCAGGGTGGGGATGTGCTTCAGGAACGGGGGATAGGTGGGCGTGTGAATGGCGACAACATCACCGTCGCTGGTTCCGTGCAGCAGCGCGAGCAGGGTGCCCTGCACGACCTCATTGGTCTCACGTACCTGCGCTGGGTCGAGGACCCAGCCGAAGCGTTGCGCCATGCGCTCGGCGAACGCAGCGCGCAGCGGCGTGCCATGCACCCAGCCCGGATATCCCAGGTCCGCGCCGTCCAGCAGCTCCTGTATCGCCTCGGTGACCCGTTGGGCCGGCGGAAAGTCCATGTCGGCCAACCATGCCGGAATAACCTCCGGGCCGAACCGGCGCCACTTGATCCCTCGTTTCGTGCGCAGCCAGTCGAGGCCGATTGAGTTGAACGGGTCCCCCCCGGGGTGAGGAACAACCGGTTCGCTCTGTGACCACGGTATCTGGAACTGGGCGGATCGTCCCGACGACACGTCAGCGGCTCCTACTCTGTGAACGCTTGTCTAAATTCGCCAATGCCCGTGACAGAGCGACAAGCTCGGCGACGTCGGAATCGAGGTCGGACCCGGCGGGCTCGGCGACCAGCATGGCTCCATCCATCGGTGAGTAGTGGTTCGCCGATGCTGTCAGGGCGATACGCAGTTCACGTGCCCACTGGTCGGCGATGCGCGGGCGTTGGCCCTGTGAGGGCCGGGCTAGGAACGGGCTGATGTAGACCAGGCCGTCGCGGCACTCGATTGCGCGGCGATAGTAGCGGCGATGTATGGAATGCCAGACTAAGATGTGCTGCACCTTGCTCTGCGGTACCCGGTGCAGCATGGTCTGCGGATAAACCTCGTGCAACGCGGACCACAGCGCCTCGAGCCGACGGTAGGCACGTCGATGATCCCACCACCGCCGAGCAGCGAGTATCCGGCCGCGAGCGACGGATACACCACGCCCAGAAGGAACGTCGCCTGCGAAGCCCACAGGACTAGCCCGCGCTCGCGTGGCCGTACTCGGGCAGTGGATGATGGGTCCAGGAGGCTTTGAGCTTGAGGATCGAGGCGGCCCGGGTGGTCAGTTGGACAGGCGGATTGGGCGGGACGGCGAACACGTCCACTAAACAATGCGGCGGCCAGGCACCATTCTGTTCAGTTGAACGCTTCCGTATCTCGGCGACCGTGCCAACAGCTAAGCCGGTTGCCTCCGCTATCATACGACACGACCAGTGCGGGTGCGAGCCGACGATGCGAGCTGCTGGCCATGCGTGATGTTCATATTTACCGCGAGTGGCTACGTTGTGCGGCAGTCCGCGCACGGCGGAGGACGCCA
>JAODNG010000149.1 GCA_025465385.1 Pseudonocardiales bacterium | reverse complement strand
CTGCGCGAGGCGGTCACCCGCAGAGAGTTCGACGACGTACTGAGCCAACTCCCGCAGGAGTTCACCGACGTCATCGAGCCCGCCGCCGGCGAGACCGCGAGGCCGCAGGGCGGGGGCGAGCCCCGCTGATCGGAACGTGGTGGAAGCAATGGAGGCGGCCATCGAGGAAGTCAGCGTGGTACTGCGGAGCCACCGAGGGATGCGTGACCACACGCGTTTTGCGCATCGACGGGATCCCGTGGCTGATCTTTACTCCGTGCTATCAATTGTCATCCGGTGCCCGGTTGGGGGGCCGTCGCACCGGAATTGGGGTCGCAGCCCATCGGCGAGGCCCCGACCACGGGGCCGGTACCGCGTCGGTACGCCGGGCCAGCTCGTATGCCAGCGCCTCGTAGTTCACGCGCCAGCCGCGGAAGTGCGGCCAGGCTTCAGCCGCGGTGCGCTCGATCGGAAAGCCAATCCTGTGCAACTGGTCGACCGCGGCTGCGAACTCCGTGAATGTCAAGGCAATGTCCGCATACGGGTCCGGATCGGGGTCGTAGCTGATGCCCAGCGCCGCGCCAATCTCGCGTAGCGCGGTGAAGCCCATGCGAATCGCTAGCCGCGGCTCGATCCGGTCTTGACTCGGGCGCAATGCCAGCAGCATCGCCGCGGAATCCATCACCGCCAGCAGCCCCACCAGCCAGGACGACAGCGGCTGCGGCGAGCGGAAGCGCACCAGCACCGGGTAGTTGGCGTGACTCTCCGCCACGTCGGCCGCCCACCGCTCCCACTGCGCGTAGAACTGCGGCAAGTCGTCGGTGTGCCCGCGCACCCCATACCTAGTGCGCAGCAACAATTCCGGCCCCCACGGCGGCAAGCCCGCGCGGGCGCTGAGCAGCGTTACTTCAGTCTCCCGGCGATTAAATGCCGCATACAGGGTCGGCAGATAGGCAATCTGCAGGGTGACGACCACCAGACCGGTCGCACCAGCCAGCACGTTGATGACGGTGGGCACCGTACCCGGGCTCGCGGCGAACCCCAGGGTGACCAGGGAACTTCCCGCCTCCCGCAACGCGCTCGCGAAGCCTTCGGTCCACGGCCACAGCAGCAGCGCATACTCTATCTCGAACGCAAGCAGCAAGGCACCGAGCAACAGCAACAGATACACCGCCGGTTGCGCGGCCAGCACCCGATCCTTGTCCTCATAGTTGGCGAAACGACTGACCAGTAGCTGAAACACGCCATCGACCACCCGGTCAACCCCGCGCCCGAAAGCGCTGCTGCGGGCTCGCGGGATCACCAGCCTGCCGACAACGTCGGACATGGTCACCACGACGAGGGCTACACCCACAACCATCGCCACGACATGCAGCGCAGGCACACCGGCGAGTCTGGCACGGGAACTGTCTGACTAACGGTGAACTGACCCGACCCGCGGAGCATCTATGCGCGGAGAGCCACGCCCACGAGATCACCCGACAAGATATCGCGCTCGCCGAGCTGGTGCGGGAAACTCAAGCCGCGGCTGCAATGTCCGAGCATCAGCTACCAGGGGGACAAGAGCATGAATTACCCGTTACTGATCGCGCTGGGTCTGCTGTTCTTGGCGGCGAGCTTTCTGGTGACGCACTCAACAGCACGTACCGCTCTGGTCGTTTTGTCGTGTGTCGCGTTTCTCATCGCCGTGATCCTGACCCTTGTCGGGACCGTGGGGGTACCAGGCGCTGCGTGACTGCCGCCTCGGCTCGCCGTGCGTGCCGTCCCGTTCGGCCTCCCTGAGTTCGGCTCTACTCGTCGAGTTCGGCTCTACTCGCCGAGTTCGACACGGACGCCTGCGCCCTCAACGGACTGCTAGGCCAGCAAGCCAGCGCTCGACATCGCTGCGGCTGGTCAGGCATACAACCACGAGGTCCGGGTGGTCCTCGAGCAGCGCTGCCACCCTGGCCGCGGTCTTGTGGTGGGTGGCCCAGGCCCAGCGGATGATGTGCTCGCGGTCCGTCAGAAGCGTCCACAATGGTGGCTCGCAGTTGCCGTTCCACAGTACTTGTCGGTTCAGGCGTCGACGCACAGTTCGTCGAATCACCTGCCGCATGACAAGCGCCCGAGGCAAGTCCAACCAGACGAGCAGGTCAGCGCGCTGCGCGAGGATCGCCCGGACCTGGGAGTACTGCCACTCAGTCACCCAGCACGAACCCGCACTGAACCGGTGGACCTCCGACTGGAAGGTGTCCCTAGGCGTCCAACACGGGCCATGGAACAGCGCGTCTATCTCTATATGCGGCAGGTCGAGCAGCGCCGCGACGCGGCGGGCGAGGGTTGTCTTGCCTGCGCCGGACGTGCCGGCCACCAGGATGCGCCTCGGACGCGCAGGCAATGGCGCCACGGCGTCGAGCAGGGGCATCACATGACATTAACCTCGGTCCGGTGGCGTTCCGCCTTCGTCTCCGGGTAGTTCAGTGGCCCGGCAAACGGTATCTTGCACTGTGACCTTCGCCAAGCGAACCTACTACTACACAGAGTATCCCGCTTCTTTCGCTAGATCTTCAAGTCCGTAACGAGCGACCATCTCGGCGTCATCCAGTCTGATGGTTCGCAGTCCGTCTCGCTCCAGCCGTTCGTTGATTTTATCGAGGTTGTTTCTGACGATCTCTTTCTCGGCGTCTGTAGTCTTGCCGCGATGCGGCTTGCCAGCATGCTCTAGAGACGCATAGTCCAGCTTGTCTGCTGTAGATGCCGCGGTGGGTTTGGTCGGCCTGCGGGGTGGATAGGCCGGTTGCGCTTCACGAAGAACGTCCGCCATCGCCCTGTCGCTCGCGAGCTTGTTGAACGCTTCAATCTCCATGGTGACCGTTTCGGGCGCTGACCCATCACCAGGATAGAGCTTGAGGCTGACAACGTTCAACACGCTCGTCCGGATCGCGTCAACCTCGTCAGCAGCAGCCTCGAGCTCCACTGGCCCGTTCTGAAGAGCTGGATGCTGTTCTATGACGATACGTACCACCTCATCGTCATCGATGATCTTATTGGTCAGGTCGGAAAAGCGGACGAGGCGCTGAGCCATGTTGGTATCTACCTCTCAGTGGGAAGCGGGACGGGGAAACCCTATCAGCTCGTCGAGCTTGTCGTAGAAACGGTATGGGGATTTCGCGCTGGGGAAATGTGATGAGACCGTGGCCTTGATGCGCCGCCTTCACTAGTCTCGAATGCGGGTGCGAATCTGGATCAGCCGATGACAGAAGTTAGTCGAGCTCGTCTTGACTTCCTTGTGCAGTTGACCCAATCATTCCTGCATTCCTCACGATTGGTTCCACGCAACGCCGAGCGGTTAGCAGCGGATTCGCTGGCCCGGTGGGGCCCAGTCGTCAGGGCGGCCGGTGTGATTGGAGAACTCGACGGACCACCGCCACCAACTGTGGTCCTCAGCATGATGCCACGTCTGGAGAAGGCCTACCTCGCCGCCGGAGAGCAGCACGGGCAGCCCGTAGAACTCATCGGTAGGCCAAACCTCGCTACGGTGCAGCGTCGACCCGTCGCGCTCGACCAAGGTCATCGGGGAGTACTCACCGTGGCGATCCAGATCGCCACGGGCCACGACCCGGTCGTCGGCGGCGATGACTTCGATCTTCGCTTTTTCCGGCGCGGCGTGGACGAGCACTCGGTTGAACCCGCCGGCGGTGGTGCAACGGGCGAACTCAAGCCCGTTCATCGCCCCATCGCGGGTACGGATGTTCCACGTCCAGTTCATGTCCATCTCCTTATCCACGCGCTGGAGTCGATCGTCCAGCAGGCTGGTGCAGTGATACCCCCTGGTGTCGGGCAGCTTGATCCTCCCTGCTGAGGGCAGCACCGCCACGCCACCGCCGAGACCCGTTCCCGATCCGGTGCCACGTCCCACGGCCGGTTCGTCTGCGCCACTTAGCCGTACTCGGTGTTGAACCGTCACGGGCGTAGACGCCCTGAGACGTGTCATGATTGTCTGTGGGACTTTTCTTCAGGAGCTGACTCATGAGTCGACCCGATGAGAGTGTTGCCGGCGGGGTGCGGGCCAAGCTTGATCGGTTGGACTCTTACCAGCAACGACACCCAGCGCTGGGCGTGCCGATCGCCGTGGCCCGCAAGTTCATTGACGACGAGTCGATCAATCTCGCTGCCGTGATCGCCTTTTGGGCGTTCTTCTCGGTCTTTCCACTGCTGCTCATCTTTGTCGCCTTGCTCGGCTACTTCCTGCCACCCAGCCTGCAAGGTGACGTGCTGCGCAGCGCAGCCAGCTTTTTCCCGCTGCTGAGCACGGACTCGATCGGGCACCTGAGCGGGCAGTGGT
>JAODNG010000432.1 GCA_025465385.1 Pseudonocardiales bacterium | reverse complement strand
CCGGCGTAGCGGAAATCCGCGTCGATCGGTACGCCACGGATGATGTTGCCGAAGACGGCCCCCCAGAGCACCGCAGGGACGACGCTGCCGAACAGGATTGCCCTGTCCCAGTTGGTCCGCCACCTGATGCTGTCAACTTTCCCGCGGTACTCGAAGGCCACCCCCCGCAGGATCAGCGCGACGAGGATAACCAGCAGCGCGAGGTAGAAGCCGGAGAACAGCGTGGCGTACCACAGTGGAAACGACGCGAAGGTCGCGCCGGCGGCGACGATCAGCCATACCTCGTTGCCATCCCATACCGGGCCGATGGTGGAAATAAGCGCCCGACGCTCATCCTCGGCTCGGCCGAGCACTGGCAACAGCATCCCGACCCCGAAGTCGAAACCTTCGAGGAAGAAATAGCCGGTCCACAGAACCGCGATGGCAATGAACCAGAGGTCCTGGAGGTGCATACCGACAGTCCCCAGATCAATAGACGAAGGTGGGCGGCCGTTCGGCGTCTTGCGGCTCATCTAGCGGCAGCCCGGCAGCTGCGGAACGGTGCATCAGGTAGAGCCCCACGACCGCGAGGGCACCGTAGATCACGGTGAATACGATCATCGACGTGAGCACCGTGGCGGCTCCGACAGTTGGTGAGACACCTGCGGAAGTCCGTAACTGGCCCCAGACGACCCAGGGCTGCCGCCCCATCTCGGTGAAGATCCAGCCGAACGAGTTGGCGAGCAACGGCAGCGCGATGGCGGCCAACGCAGCCCGGTGGAACCACCTACTGCCCGGGTAGCGACCGCAGCGAATCAACCACAACCCGACCGCTGAGATGATCGCAGCCAGCAGCCCCAGACCGATCATGAGACGGTACGACCAGTAGGTAACCGGGATGACAGGCCGGTAGTCGCCCGGCCCGAACCTGTGGCGATACTGCGCCTCCAGGTCGTAGATGCCTGCCACCCGGCCGTTGAAAGAGCCGGTAGCAAGGAAGGAGAGCAGCCCAGGCACCCTGAGGCTCCAGATCTCCTTCGATCCGTCCAGAGTCCCGATGGTGAACAACGAGAACGACGCAGGCTGCTCGGTCTGGTAGAGCGCCTCGGCGGCGGCCATCTTCATCGGCTGCTGAGTGGTCATGATCACCCCCTGGCTGTGGCCGGATACTGCGACCGCGAGCCCGGCGACGACCGCCATCCACATGCCGGCCTTCGCCGCCGTGCGAAACGCCGGCGCATCGGCGCTGTCGCGGCGGTTCCACAGCTGCCAGGAGGCGATTCCGGCGACCAGCGCTCCCGTAGTCAGGAAGGCTGCGGTGACCGTGTGCAGGAAGGCGACCTCCACGGTGGAGTTGGTGAGGACGGCACCGAAGTCGGTGAGCTCGGCGCGGTGTGTGGCCCGGTTATAGCTGAACCCCACCGGGTGCTGCATCCACGCGTTCGCAGTGAGGATGAAAAATGCCGACACGAGCGAGCCGAATGCCGCGATCCAGATGGTGGCCAGGTGCAAGCGGGGGCTGAGCCGGTCCCACCCGAAGATCCACAACCCGACGAAGGTCGACTCCAGGAAGAACGCCAGCAGCCCTTCCATGGCCAACGGCGCGCCGAAGACGTCACCGACGAATCGTGAGTAATCGCTCCAGTTTCATGCCGAACTGGAACTCCTGCACGATCCCGGTAACCACACCCACAGCCAAGTTGATCACGAAGAGAGTTCCGAAGAACTTCGTTAGGCGAAGGTAGGTGGGGTCCCGCGTGCGCATCCACGCGGTCTCCAACCCTCCCACGACAAACGACAACCCGATCGTGAGCGGAACGAAGAGGAAGTGATAGACGGTAGTGATCCCGAACTGCCACCGTGCGAGGTCGACTGCGTTCACGAGGTTCTCCACCACCCACCTGCGTAATGTTCTTCCCGGCGCAGTCGTGGCACGTAGGCACCGCCCGTTGGAGCCAGTCCGGGGCCCACCGACGACGAGCCGACGTTAAGGCGCTTCGGATGGTTATCGCTTCGGCCTGTCAGAGCTAGGTGCGGGTGCACAAGCTGGCCCGACAGCACAGGAGCCGGGAGCATGCGGGTGTGTCACCCAATTCCATGAACTACTGATGATTTGGCCGAGGCTGGCCTGGCGTATAGCTCAACCTGAAAGCCAGCGATCGCAGCACAGGCGTGAGCCGTCAGGCCATGACTAACGGGTAGCAATATCTGGTGTTGGGAGAACGAAGCCAGCCAGCTGCATCGGGGGCAGGATGCTTCAGGTGTGGCACCAGGCTGGGAGTCCACTGGCCTGATCGCCGGAGGACGTGACGGCCGTCTCGCACCGTTCGACGGAACCGGGACGTTCGAACCGATCAACTTCGCAACGATCCACGGAGGGGAGACGATGGCAGTCAAGTTGAACAAGAGGGCGTTCGATCACGCAAAAAGCTTGATCTGCACGGGCAAGTACGTCGCTGACGACCGCGACGCGTGGAGCGAACACCAGCCGTCCGCGCAGCAGGAAGGCGATTTCATTCGGGAGCATGGCTACGCCGAATACGCCCGATGGCATCTCGGAATAGACGATGAATACGACGAGGAAGTCAAGGGTCGGTACAAGTTTCCCGATGGTGACTTCGAAAGAATCCACCGTTGCGGGCTGCTTGCTGCGGAATCGCGAGCCGGGCAACGAAAGTACTACGACATAGAACTCGCGGTAGCACATCTGCACGGCATGTTGGACGCGCTGAGGAAAACAACGTAAGGGCGCATCGGAATGAGCCCGAGCACATCAGACATGCCTGCCCGTACCAGCCGGCACATAGCGCGCATAGTTCGTGCCATCAAGATCGCGGAAGACGCCATCCACGTAGTCGTCGCGGTACTCCTCACCGCACTGGGAGTTGCACTGATCGCCTACACAGTGCGTCAGGTTGTACTTGTCTTGACTGGCCCCTTCGACGTGCCGGCGACCGTCCTCGCAGTCCTCAATGAGACCCTTCTACTCTTCATCGTGGCGGAGCTGCTTCATACGGTCGCTATCGCGATCAAACACGGGGGCGCCCTGGATCCGGAGCCCTTCATCGTCGTAGGCCTGGTCGCCAGCATCCGCAGGGTGCTCATCCTGACCGCTGAAGCCGAACAGGCATTTCATTGGAATCCGCAAGGGATAGAACTGCTCATCTTGATGGCTCTTATCCTGGTGATGGCAATCGCGACTCTGGTGTGGCGACACGCGATGCTGCCACGCAAGCGGGTTCCCTAAAGCAAATCGCGCGAACGCTTGCTGGCTGGGCAGTGGGGTTGCTCAGCCTGATCAGGCCGACGTGGCCCGGAGGAGGCCGATCAGTTCGTCAGCGGCCGGTACAGAGGATGCCGGGTTCTGCCCAGTGACCAGGATGCCGTCGACCAGCACGTAGGGCGCGAAGTCGTCGGCCTTGCTGTAGTTTCCGCCGCGCTCTCGTAGCCGAGTTTCCAGCAGAAACGGCACCACGTTGCTAAGCCCCACGGCGTCTTCCTCGGAATTCGCGAAGCCAGTCACATTCTTTCCCTCGACCAGGTAGGCCCCGTCCGGACGGCGCACGTTGGTCAGCGCGGCCGGACCGTGGCATACCGCGGCGACCGGCTTGCCGTCACGCACCAATGCCTCGACCAGCGCGATGGACTCCGGATTGTCGGGCAGGTCCCACATCGGCCCATGCCCACCTGGGTAGAACACGGCATCGAAGTCGCCGGCTGAGACATCGGCGAGCTTTGATGTGTGGGCCAGTTGCGCCTGCGCGTCGGGATCTTGATGAAACCGCGTGGTCGCGTCGGTCTGAGCTTCGGGCGCATCGCTCCTGGGATCAAGCGGCGGTTGGCCGCCTGCCGGCGAGGCCAGGGTCAGCTCGGCGCCGGCGTCGCGCAGTGCGTAGTACGGCGCGACGAATTCCTCGAGCCAGAAGCCGGTCTTCTCGCCAGTGTCGCCAAGCTTATCGTGCGAAGTGAGCACAATCAGTACCTGCACGATCGCTCCTATCTGTGGGAATGGATGTCTAGCGAATCGGAGTGGGCGTCGCCGGCAAGCCGGCCGCACCCCCGGAGGCGTCGAGCCTCTGGCAACCGGGTGCCTGCCGGGCAGCGGGCTGCAGCTCGATCGGCACGGCCAGACCCTCCAGCGTCTGCCATCGGCGGGCACGTCCAGGGAGATGACCACGGTAAGGGTGGTCCTCGGCGTGGCAGGCATGTGTCGTCATACAGATCTCCTCACAAGTCGTGATATTCGTCGCGACGCGCGCCACCTCGAGTATCTTGCCCGAACCAGGCGGGCGCGGACCTGAACCTCGGGCCACGAGGAAGTGGCCGGTGAATCGACCTCGGGAGACAGGCCACACCAGGACGTCTCGCGCCGTCAGGCCCAAGATATCGACCGCTTCACCACCCACAATTCAACCGTGACGACGGCACCAACGATCTGCTGATGGGCGACGTCCTACGACGCAACGAGCTGCAGATCTGGTTCCTCGCCGACACGTCGTACCCACCCCGCCGTCGACACCTGGCCGACGCGAGTCACCGGGAGGAATTATGACTGCTACCGCCGAGTCCTCGGTTACTCTTCCCTCCGGGGAGACGATCTCGGCCCTGGGGCAGGGCACCTGGCATTTCGCCGAACGGCCCGAGCACCGGGCCTCGGAGATCACGGCGTTGCGCCTCGGTATCGACCTGGGCATGACCGTCATCGACACCGCCGAGATGTACTCTGACGGCGCGGCCGAGGTGCTGGTAGGCGAAGCCATCGCCGACTGCCGCGACGACGTCTTCCTCGTCAGCAAGGTGCTGCCGCACCACGCGAGCCGCCGGGGCACCGTGCTGGCCTGCCAGGCGAGCCTGCGCCGGCTCGGCACCGACCACCTCGACCTGTACCTGCTGCACTGGCGCGGTCCGATCCCGCTGGAGGACACCCTGGCCGGCTTCGCGGACCTGGTCGCGGCCGGGGCCGTGCGCTACTGGGGCGTGAGCAACTTCGACACCCCGGACATGGTCGAGCTGGAGCATCTGTCGCACGGTGGCGCCGTCGCGACGAACCAGGTTCTCTACAACCTGTCCCGGCGCGGCCCGGAGTACGACCTCCTGCCGTGGTGCCGTGCGCACGGCATTCCCATCATGGCGTACTCGCCCATCGAGCAGGGACGTATCCTGCACCACCCCGCGATCGTCGAGGTCGCACACCGCCACCGGGCCACAGCGGCTCAAGTCGCCCTGGCGTGGGTGCTCCGCTCGGAGGATGTCAACGCGATACCCCGGGCAGGCACGCCGGACGACGTCCGCGAGAACGCCGCCGCAGTCGAGCTACAGCTCACGACGGCCGACTTCATCATCCTCGACGCAGCGTTCCCGCCACCCCGGCACAGGGCGCCACTCCAGGTGCTCTGACACGGACTCGAAGGACGAACGAGCACGGCACCCTTCGCGCAGCGGGAACGGACTCTCACCCGCGCGAACAGCCTCGACAAGCCCGTCGAGCACGCGGTACGGGCCGGTTTGTGGGACCTTCATCGGCTAGCGTGACCGCAGCCCAGCCAGCAGGCGGTGTCTCGCGCTCACCCCACGGGTGGTGCAGAGCCCGGGATGAGGAGTCGGTCGAATCAGAGTGATGATGCCGGGGTGATGACGTGAGCAGGACGAATTTGTGGCGGCCACTGGATCGGATGTCGGGTAGACGGCGGCTGCGGCACCGCGACGCCGGCCGTGACCAGGAGATGCTTCCGGATCCGTCGCTGCCGCCCGGCACGGATCGGATCCCGCAGATCCGTCACATCGTGTTGCTGATGATGGAGAACCACTCGTTCGACAACTACTTGGGCACATTGGGCCGCGGTGATGGGCTGCCCAGCCCGGCGCCAGTGAACCGCCGCCACGATGGCAGCCCGGTGCCCGCGCACCACTTCGCCAGCACCGGGCAGAGCGAGCGTGTGCCCTCCCAGAGTTGGCCCTCCAGCCATCTGCAGTTTGACCACGGCCGCAATGACGGATTCGTGGCCAGCGTCGAAGACATCGCACCGGACGCTGACGCCAGCGTGGCAATGGGCTACTGGACTGCCGAGGACCTCCCGTTCTACGCAGGGCTGGCCCGAACCTTCCCCCTCGCCGACCGCTGGTTTTGCTCCTGCTTGGGTCCGACGTTTCCCAACCGCCGCTTCCTCATCGCGGCAACCGCGCACGGGCTGATCGACGACGAGATCGCCAGCATCATCGACTACCCCCGATCGGGCACGATCTTCGACCTGCTCAACCGTCACGGCATCGAGTGGATCAACTATCACCACGTCCCAGCTCTACACCTGATCGGCAAGCGACTCGCCGGCCAGGCCGGGCTCCGCGGTGTCCGCGCATTGACGTTGCTTGCCCGGCAGCTGCTGCCTGGTATCGAAGCCCACGTCCGCGGGGAGATCCAATCCACGGCGAATCTCTACCCACTCGGGCTGGCGCGGACACTCGGCCACCTGCGCCACATCGAGCGCTTCTTCCACCATGCTGGGGCGGGCACGCTACCGCCGGTGAGCATCGTCGACCCCGACTTTGAGATGTCCTCAGAGGAGAACCCCCAAGATATTCGCCTCGGGGAAGGCTTCGCCGCCGCGGTCATCAACGCAGTAATGCACGGCCCGGCCTGGCCGCACACCCTGCTCATCTGGCTCTACGACGAACACGGCGGATACTACGATCACGTGCCACCACCCCCAGCAGCCGAACCCGACGACGTGCTCCCGCAAAGCCTCCGAGGCGGCACCGGGCCGCTGCGATGGCTGGCGAAACACACCGGGCTGTGGCCGCGGCAGCGCGCGCAGGACTCCACCGACGGACGTTATGACCGATACGGCTTCCGGGTGCCCGCCGTCGTCGTCTGCCCCTACGCCAAACCCGACTACGTATCCTCGACCCCCTTCGACCACACATCCGCGCTAAAGCTCGTCGAAGAGAAGTGGAATCTGCCACCGCTAACCCGCCGGGACGCCAGCGCGACCGCGCCGTGGGACCTGATTGACCTATCCGCCGTCCCACCGTTCCTCAACCCGCCGACACTGCCCCCACCCACGATCCCCTGGCATCACTAACCCAGCACGAATGCGAAAGGCGATCGTGAGCGCTGGCCGTGACTCCGGCTGCGCGTGTCATGCTGACGTCGTGTCCACGGACGACCTCGCCTCTTTCCGAACGTCGCCCGAGGCCTACGACGTGCACGTCGGGCGTTACGGGTCGGCCTTGGCCGCCGCCCTCATCGAGCGGGCCGGGGTGGCTGCTGGTGCCCGGGTGCTCGACGTGGGCTGCGGGCCGGGCGCGCTCACTGTGGCCCTTTCCCGCGTGGTCGGGGAGGCGGCGTTGGTGGCGGCGGTCGACCCGTCCGACGGCTATGCCCGCGCCTGCCGGGTACGGGTGCCCGGGGCTGATGTCCGGGTGGGGACAGCCGAGGCGCTCCCGTTCGAGGCTGCCACCTTCGACGCCGTCTTCGCCCAGCTGGTGGTGAATTTCATGCTTGACGCCGCCGCCGGCGTCGCCGAGATGCGCCGGGTGGCGCGCCCCGGCGCCGTGGTGGCGGCAACCGTGTGGGACTACGCCGGACAGATGCGACTGTTGCGCGCCTTCTGGGACGCCGCCATCGACGTCGCGGACGAATCGGCGCGCGCTCTTGACGAGGGCCGAAGAATGCCGTTCGCCAACCCAGGAGAGCTAGGCGGGCTGTGGCAGGTCGCCGGCCTGGTGGACGTCGAGGTGGGCCCGGTAGTGGTGAGCGCCAGCTACCGCGACTTGACGACCTGTGGGCCCCGTTGGAGCTCGGAGTGGCTCCGTCGGGTGCGTTCTGCGTATCGCTACCGCCGGCGCGGCGTGCGGCGCTGCGGCACCGGCTCGCCGAGCTCCTGGGCTCGCCCGATGGGCCCTTCCAACTGGAGGCCCGGGCGTGGGCAGTGATGGGGCGGGCGTGACGCCGCTACCCGTGCCACCTGTTACTCGGTCGGTGTGCTCCCGGCGTCGTCCGTGTGAGGGTTGCCGATCCACACCGTCTTGGCGTTGCAGAATTCACGAATGCCCAGGTCTGACAGCTCACGGCCGTAGCCGGAGTTTTTCACCCCACCGAACGGCAGCTGGGGATAGGAGGTGGTCATTCCGTTAACGAATACCTGACCGGCCTCCAGATCCTCAATGAACCTGTCTCGTTCGGCGGGGTCGCCGGTCCATGCGTTGGACCCAAGACCGAAGGCAGTGTCGTTGGCGAGGCGGATCGCCGTGTCGATGTCCGGCACCGCATAGAGCTGAGCGACCGGACCGAACACCTCTTCGCTGTACATCCTCATGTCCGGTGTTACCCCGGTGATCACGGTAGGCGGGTAGAACCAGCCGGGACGATCTGGACGCTGCCCGCCGCAGAGCACCTGGGCCCCCTTACTGACGGCGTCATCGACTAGTTCTTCAACATCCCGCAGACCTTGTTCGGTTGCGAGCGGGCCGACGTCCGTCCGCTCGTCGGTGGGGTCTCCGACGACGAGCGACGACATGTTCTCGACGAACCGCCGTTGGAACTCCTCACCAGCATCGGCATGGACGATGAACCGTTTCGCGGCGATACAGCTCTGCCCGTTGTTCTGGCAGCGCGCGGTAGTAGCGACAGCAGCGGCACGCGTCAAGTCGGCGGAGGGCATGACGACGAACGGGTCGCTGCCGCCGAGCTCCAGCACGGTCTTCTTGATTTCACGGCCGGCGATCTCTGCGACGGATCGGCCGGCGCGCTCGCTGCCGGTCAAGGTCGCGGCCACCACCCTCGTGTCGGTGAGGATCTTCTCGATGGCGTCGGAACCGATGAGCAAGGTCTGGAAGACGTCCTGCGGGAAACCGGCCTCTAGGAACACATCCTGCAGCCGTAACGCGGTTTGCGGCACATTGGATGCATGCTTGAGCAGGCCGACGTTGCCCGCCATGAGGGCAGGTGCGGCAAACCGAACTACCTGCCACAACGGGAAGTTCCACGGCATGATTGCCAGCACCGGGCCGAGCGGCTGCCAGTGGGTATATGCCTTAGCGGCGGACACCGACTGCGAGTCGGCAGGTTCGTCAGCAAGAAAACGCTCCGCGTTCTCGGCGTAGAATCTTGCGCCGGCCGCACATTTCGCTATCTCAGCCTTGGCAGCTTTTAGTGTCTTGCCCATCTCCAGGGTCACCAGCTCGGCGATGTCCTGAGTTTTGGCTTCCAGGATGCCGGCAGCCGCATGCATCCACTCGGCCCGCTGGGCGAAAGTGGTTTTCCGGTAGCGATGAAAGGCAGCCGCTGCCCTGGCGATCCGCGCGTCGATCTCCCGGTCGCTAAGAGCGTCGAAGGTACGCAGCGTCTCACCGGTCGCAGGGTTGGTCGTCGTGATTGCCATTCGGTCGTTCACCTCATCGTTCGTTGGGCATGTGCCGCCCTGTTCAGCCGTGTCATCCAGGTTCCCCAGGCGTCTCCGGATGAACCCTCCGGCTCACCCGGTCGCTGCGCCAAGCCGCCGCCACCCCCAGTTGGGTTAATTTCGGCCGTGATGTGCGGTCGGCGCGTGGTTCGGGTAGCCAATGCGAGCGGCACACCGTGTGCCGGATGTCGAGAGGAGACATCGTGGGTCTCGGTGACAAGATCGACGAGTTGAAGCAGAAGGCCCAGGAAGTAATCAGCAAGCACCCGGACAAGGTGGAGCAGGTCATCGACAAGGTGGAGAGCTACGCCGATGAGCGGACTGGCGGCAAGCACTCGGAGCTGATCGATAAGGGCGCCGATCAGCTGAAGCAGCGCCTCGGCGAGCAGCGTCCGCCGCAGTAGTTATCGCCCGGCCGTGGGGGGTCGAACGGGCGTAGATGCGGAATCACTCTCACCGGTTGGGGCGAGGACGGTCCGGTGGGTTTGGCGCAGCAGCAACGCAAGGCTCACGAAGCCGATAATGAGGTAGCCATACCAGTCACTGGTCGCGTCCCAGAGGGCATGGAGGACCACAACAAGGACGAAGGTCCCTACCGCCGCTGCCACCCCGCGGGGCCTCCACCGTTGGGAATGGGCCCACCACAGCGCCGCAGCGGCGAGGCCGGTCCAGGCGGCGTGTCCAGCCGGGCTGAGGATGCCACGCAGCAACAGCAGCCCCTCGGCGTAGGACAGGTCCCCGCCGCTGGCCAGCAGGGTCACAAATCCGTAACCCAAGGTCTCCAGCACGGCATAACCCATGCCTACCGCCACTCCGATGAGTAGCCCGTCGGCAGGATTGCGCCGATACCGCGTGAAGATCAGCATTGCGATCGGCACCAGGAGCTTGGTGGCTTCTTCGATCAGTCCGATGTACACCGTCGGCAGGACGCCCAAACGTCGCATGGTGTCGAACTCCAGCACGCTGGCGGCCGCGGCCCCCAGCACCCCACCGAGCAGCGCGCAGCTCAATAGAACGCTGAGCGGCAGGTCG
>JAODNG010000142.1 GCA_025465385.1 Pseudonocardiales bacterium | reverse complement strand
CGAGACGCAGTGGCGTTCCCGGTAGCGCGCCACGGCCATGGGGTTGATGGCATAGATCGGGCGGCCGGTGGCGCGCAGCGCGGCGACCAACAGTCCCCGGGAGGTTTCGATCGCGACCGGGATCGGTTCCTCGGGGCTATCACCCGCTTCGGCCAGCAGGGTGAGTAACTCGGCGAAACCCTCGACGGACTCGCCGATGCGCCGCTTGGCGATCAGTGTGCCGTCCTGGTCGACGAGCGCAACGTCGTGGTGACGCTCACTCCAGTCGATCCCACAAAAAACCTTCATTCCCCTCCTTCGTGTTCACCTTTCGTGTCGTTGCTGGTTACCACCCTGGTGAGAGCGCGCGGCGCCCTAATGACGAGGCTCTGGTGGCCTTGCCTCCGATGAAGCCGTTCGCGATCCCAGCAATCCACGCGGTTTCCGGTCTTCACGTCAGAGCTCACCGGCTCCCGATGTCGTGAGGTGTCGACCGCGCAGACGGGCTTAAACCACGAACGTCAACTTCGCTGATCACCGATGCGGTGGTGGCCCGGACACGCCGATGGCATCGCTCTATCGGTAGAGCTCACAGCCCCTGGGCCTTGCAGACATCCACCCGCGCCCCGGACCACCACGACCAACGACCCGACAACCACCCATGCCGGCCTGGCCGAAGCTCTCGAAGACCACAACTGCGGCAGGCATCCCGGGCCATCGACGGGTCGTTCGCAAGTCATTAGGGGCCTTGCCATCAACAGGGCACCGTCACAGTTCTGACCACCCGCACCGGCCCGGCGACGGCCATCCATTACGTGGCGATCAGGAGACAGACGACCATGCCCAGCATGCCGCAATCATTGGTGCTCAGCCAGGCCAGCAGTGATCCCGACGAAGTTGTCGTGGGGGTGGATACTCACAAGGACGTGCACGTGGCAGCGGTGCTCACGGCGCTGGGCGTGCTGCAAGAAACCAAGACGTTCCCGGCTACCGCAGCCGGCTACCAAGCGTTGCTGGCGTGGGCAGGCACGTTCGGGATACTGCGGCGGGCCGGAGTGGAGTGCACTGGCTCCTACGGTGCGGCGCTGGCCCGGTACCTGCGAGCGGCCGGGGTTGAGGTGATCGAGGTCAATCAGCCTGATAAGGCCACCCGCCGTCGGCGGGGCAAGGCTGACACCCTCGACGCCGAATCCGCTGCTCGGGCAGTGCTCAGCGGCCGGGCCAGCGGCAGCGCGAAGGCCGGTGACGGGCCAGTGGAGATGCTGCGGATGTTCAAGCTGGCCAAGGCCTCCGCCGTCAAAGCCCGTACCCAGACCATTAACCAACTCAAAGCCGTACTCGTCGCGGCCGACCCGGCCCTACGCGAGGCGCTCTCAGGCCTGAGCACCACCATGCTTATCCGGCATTGCGCGCAACTAGAGACCACCACACCTCAGGATGCCACCGATGCGGCGATGGATGTCACCGACGCGGCGATCTACACCCTCCGGTTGCTGGCCCGGCGCATCCTGGCGCTGAGCGAGGAGGTCCACGACCTGGAACAACGGCTCACCGACACGATCACTAGCCACACCCCCGTGTTGCTGACCCACCGCGGCGTCGGCCCCGACACCGCCGCAGCCCTGCTCATCGCCGCGGGCGACAACCCCGACCGGCTGTGCAGCGAGGCCTCCTTCGCCGCGCTGTGCGGCGTCAGTCCCCAGCAGGCATCCTCGGGCAAAACCACCCGCCACCGGCTCAATCGCGGGGGTGACCGCCAAGCCAACGCCGCGCTCTACCGCATCGCCCTGTCCCGCCTGCGCTGGGATGCCCGTACCCGCGACTACCTCGCCCGCCGCATCACCGAAGGCAAGACCCGCCGCGAAGCCATCCGCTGTCTCAAGCGATACATCGCCCGCGAGATCTACCAAATCATCACAACACCACCCGAACCGCAGCCCTCAGCGGCTTGACATCCATAGGGGCATCAGTCCCCGTCGGTGTCCCCAGGACGGGTGCAGACGCAGCGGACGGGGGAGCAGCCGGGTCAAGCGGACAGGATTGCCCGGTCCGGCCAGGAGGGAAGCGGCAGGCGTTGCGGGCCCTGGGTGGCTCCGGATGGCTAACCGCGCTGCGGGCACCCCCGCGATCGCCAAGCTAGCCGCCGACGACGGACCCCCGCACTGACTCTGTTCGATCAGCAGGATCTGGCCGAGATCTGCCATCCCGCGTAGCCGCTGAGCGGGCCCGTAACGCGCCGCCTTGCTGGAGGCCACCAAGGCACTGCTGGACCGATCATCACCGCGGCGTGCGAAGGCCGACTGGCCGGCGCCGATGCGTTCGGCCTGAAGGTCGGCAAGGTGCTCAATAAGTTCAACATGGCCAAGCACCTGCGGATCAGCATCACAGACACCTGCCGTGACGTGGCCGGTGAAACTCGGTGGAGCGTCGCCCGGCCCGGGCCCTAGCCTAAGCGGACACCCACCGCAACGACCCTTGGTCTCACCATGCCCAAAGGGGGCCTACATGCCGTCCTCACAACGCCGGGCCATACCCATAGCTCGGATTCTTTGGTTCCACTGGCGC
>JAODNG010000094.1 GCA_025465385.1 Pseudonocardiales bacterium | reverse complement strand
CGACCGCGGCGTTCTCTTCCGGAGTGCCTAGCCAGTAACCGTATTTGGCGGCTATGGCGGCGAAACGTGCAACTTCTTCGGGGGTTGGCGGCTGGGGAGAGCCGGTGATGAGCCGGCCGGCTTCCTGGAAGAATTTCCCTAGTCGTGCGGTCGTGACAATGAGATCGATCGCCGGCTCGTGGGAGACGTTCCGGTGGGCGTGTGGCGTACCACCTTTTACGTGTACATAGTCTCCGGCGTGAGCGTCGCTCCATTCGGGGCCCTGTGCGCCTTGCACCAGCACCTGCTGTGCGCCGGCGACGATAAAGAACGTTTCGGTGTCGTCGTGGCTGTGAAGCGGGATGACGGCGCCGGGCGGAACCACGCCGCGCATGACGCAGAAGTCATCGTGCGCGTCATCTGGCGAGGTCAGGAATTCGACTGTCGGTCCGAACAATTCCAAAGCTACGTTACGTGTTCCTTCGGCGATGCGGTGATGAACATTGCTGTCGTATCGCTGGGATGACATGATTCACCTTTCTAATTTTGGGGTACCGGTGTCTAGAATCAATGGCGCAGGTCGATGCTGGGGTGGTATTGCGTCTGGGCGGTTCTGCAGGCGTGCGCGAGCAGTCGGCTAGCGGCAGTAGCGGGGCACTGAGGGTGCGGAGCTGCTCCAGCTCGGGCTGTGGCTCGGTCATGACGGGTCGTGCCGTGCGCCGCTCGGGAATGAGCAGGCAGGTGGCGGCGCCGATCGCGGCGACGACGGTCAGGGCGACGAAGGCCATGACCCAGCTGTGTTCGGTGGGCAGCCCGTCGTGGCCGGTATGGGCGCCGAGGATGGTGGCAACGATGGCGCCGCCGATGGTGCGGATGTTGGTGTTCATGCCTGCGGCGGCCCCGGTGTGGGAGCTTGGAACGGCGCGCACGACATGCGCGGACAGGGCGCTGAGGGCGATGCAGAAGCCGAGTCCGCCGATGGCGCCGGCGAGGCCGGTGAGGAGCATGCCGACGGTCAGCGGCAGCATCAGCGTGCCGGACTTGGTGATCGACGCGCTGAGCCGTAGCCAGCACTGTGCGTGTTTGCAGGAAGGACGGGATGTACCCTGACGCGGAGTACAGGCCGACGCCGAACAGCAACGACGCGAGGTTGGCGGTTCACACCGCGGGCAGCCGCATGATCCGCATGTCGATCAGCGGCGCAGCTGACCTCAGCTCGATCATCACCCAGGCCGCGCCCATCAGCATGGCCTTGACGAGCAGCACCGTCGTTGTGACGGAGCCCCAGCCCTACGTCGCGCCCGTGCCCAGTGCCAGCAGCAGGCACCACACCAGGGCGGCGCACATCGCGGACGCGGCCAGCCAGTTCAGGCTGCCAGACGAGCGGTATGTCGACGCGGGCACGGTCAGCCACAGCAGCGCACAGGCGACGCGCAGCCCGGCGGCCATCACGTCGAGGTCCGGTGGTCGGCATAGTAGTTCGGGTCCAGGCTGGGTGCTGTTCGGCGTGATCAGGGCGGGGACGGTCACCTCGGCGAGGTGGTGGTTGAGGCTTGGATGTCGAGCAGCTGGTGCAGCCGTGCGGGGGTGTCCGTGGTCAGCACGGGTGTGTAGATCACCAGGTGTAGGTCGGGATGATCTGAGGGTGCCAGGCTGTGTTGTTCGAGGTGTAGGTCGCCGACGATGGGGTGGCGGAATAGGCGTCTTCGGGAGGTCAGTGTTTCGATGTGGTGGCTTTCCCAGGCGGCGCGGAAGGCTTCGCTGGTCTCGAGGAGTCGTCCGAGGAGGTGGGAGAAGGGCGGGTCGCCCAGCCGGGAACCGGCCTCGGCCCGGAACGAGGCGACGTTATAGCGGCTGGTGAATTCCCAGTCGGGCATCAGTGTGCGCAGGTAAGGGTCGGTGAACAGCAGCCACAGCAGGTTGCGGTCGGCCGCGGCGACGGTTACCACGTTGGGGTACAGCGCGGCGTATGCGGTGTTCCATGCTGAGATTCCCCAGTCCGGGGCGATGGCGTACGCCGGGTAGCCCGCGAGGGCATCGAGCAGGCGTTGCACGTGGGCGGGGACTGTCTGGGGGACCGGGTCCGCGGCGGATTGGGGGGCGGAGTACCCGGCCAGCGACAAAACGTGGGCGTGTTCCGGAGCGGAGAGCCGCATGGTCCGCGCGAGCGCATCGAGCACCTGCCGGGACGGCGTGATGTCGCGGCCCTGTTCGAGCCACGTGTACCAGGTGACACTCACACCGGCCAGGTAGGCGACCTCCTCGCGGCGCAGCCCGAAGGTCCTTCTTCCCCCGACCGGGGGCAGCCCGAGGTCGGCGCGCACCAGCTGCCGTCGTTGGGCTGTGAGGAACTCGCCGATCATGGCAGCGTTGCGCCTCACCATTCACGCCTGCCCCACTGCACTGTGCCCGTGGATGCTCTCGGAACCCCAGGACGGTGGCAGGGATCAGAAGTTCGGCTTGGTGGGAGGCGGCTCATATCGCGTAGCGGGTGGTGGCCAGCTCGCAGAACTGGTTGAGCCGGTTCAGCCCAGTACAGTCTTCGGCTTTCCACTCGGTCGTCCACGCTCAGCACCTCCTGGTCATGGGGAGGGTCGAATCTCATCTCATCTCACTGTCAGTCTCTTCAGAAGGCGCCGATCCGGCCGGCGGCACGGTCGATAGTTGTTTGGCGAAGCGCCGATCGCACCCGTGGAGAGCCCCGGTCACATCCCTGGGGAAGGCGGCTCTGACGAGACGATCACCTCGTGGGGGAGGCCGAGGAGGTCGTCGTGGCGTCGTGGGTCGGGAACGGCCGTTCTCATCATCAAGCTGGAGGAGGCATGTGACCCATGCACCGGTGGACCGGCCCGGTCCGGGAGCAGTTACTGGAGGCCGCTTGGGTAGTGCCGTGGATGCGCAGCACGGCGACATTGCGACACCACGTCAACTCGCCAATCACGGCGGTGTTGCGCCCTTACCATTTCACGCCTCCCAGGCTGGTAGCGCCACTACTAGTGGCAGCGCCGTCTTCGCCTCGGGTCATCTGGAATGGATCGTTGGTGCCGGGAACGATCACACCCCCGGCCGTGTGAGCCGATATAGGTCAACCGCCGGTGGGGGTCGATCACTCCAGGTGCCAAGTCGGAGGAACATATGTGCGATATCGCTGGATGGGTCTCGTACGACCGCGTCCTACGCTCTGAACAGGCCACCGTGGACCCCCTGTCCGCCGCCTATGACCGAGCAGATCGATCCTGCTCGGCCGGCCCGCGACCGGACCAGGATCTGGCCGATCGGCTACCCGCCGCCGCGCTTGACGCCCCCAGTCTGGGTCTAGAACCCGCGTCCCGCCGTCGAGGCAGCAATCCGGAGCATAAGCCACGCCTAGGCTGGCGAGCCGTCACCGCCATCGG